>NZ_CACA01000352.1:0-40380 GCF_000180455.1 Kamptonema sp. PCC 6506 | reverse complement strand
ATGAACTTACCTGTAATTTTAGATATTGTCATCGGCTTAATTTTTATTTACCTCAGTTTAAGCTTACTAGCTACGGAAATTCAGGAACTAATCGCCACAGTTCTGCAATGGCGAGCTGAACATTTAAAGAAATCAATAGAAGTGCTGATCTCAGGTGGCGGCGATACTATAAATGATGAAGCTGAATTTAACCGAATTAAAGACTTAGCTAATCTAATTTACGACAATCCGATCGTTAACGATCTAAATCAAGAAGCCAAAGGCCCCCTATCTAAACTATTCCGCAAGATCACCCATCAAATCGGTGCATTGTACCGCCGGATTACCAAAACTGAAAATGTTTTTGGCGATAAATCTAGCGGCCCTTCTTACATTGCATCTGCGAGTTTCTCAAGTAGCTTGCTGGACACTCTCAGAATTTCGCCTTTAATCAAATCTATTACCGAATCTCGGTTAGAAAGATTTAAAGATCGACAGTTAGCAGAAGTCAAGTTTATTGTAGACAATTTGAAATTAGGAGAATCAATTCAGCCAATTTTAGACATGGAATTGACCTGGCTGCAAAAGGAATTTAATAAAATTGTAGAAGACTTCAATAAAAATCAGGCTCCTCTCAGCGATAGCATCGATAGAATTTCTGAGAAATTGGGTATATATGTTCAAAATTCTCAAGTTTATTTGCCTGAAAGCGAATTAGCTGGCAGAGATTTTCAGTGGCAGATGGGATTTTTGAAATCTAGTTTGGATAGTGAGTTTGACCGAAAAGTGCTGCTAGTTGAATTACAACCAAGTTTGAGTAATTTCTTCAATTCAATTAGGAAAACTAGAGAAACTCAAGAAACAGTGCAAGAGATTGTTGACGCTAAAGAAGATAGTCCAATTTATAAAGAAATTCAAGAAATAATTAATAGTATGCCAGAGTCTTTGAAAAAAAGCCTATATATTCTCGCAAAACGTGCCGAAAACGATACAGTACAGACAGACCAAAACTTTTCTAAATTTCAGCACGAAATCGAAGCTTGGTTTGACCGTTCTATGGAACGTGCTGGTGGTGTTTATAAGCGCAATGCTAGAGGAGTTGCTCTTTTAATTGGGACTACAATCGCTATTGCTACTAATTCTGATACATTATATATTGTGGGCAATTTGTCAACAGATTCTCTCCTGCGTGCTACTGTGAATAAGTATGCAGATGAGGTAGTTACGCGCAACTCTATACCAAATCGAGATAATTTCGCACAAATTCAAACAGATGTCAATCAAGCTTTAGAAAAATTATCATTACCTATTGGTTGGAATTCCAATAACCTCAAAAATCAAGAATTTGATGGTAGGGAATGGCCTTTATTTAGCAAAAGAATTTTTGGCTGGATTTTGAGCGGTGTAGCTATCTCTATGGGTGCTGCTTTTTGGTACGATCTTCTTAACAAGATTATCAATGTTCGTAATGTGGGCAAAAAACCACCATCATCGACTGATCAGTAGAAGGAAGAAGGAAGAAGGAAGAAGGAAGAAAAATTTAGTTATCTAGGAGAGAAGGAAGAATGTTTATACAGTCAGCTTTTTAGCCATCCTTATTTAAAGAAACCGGGTTTTTTGACGAAAATACTTCGTTTTCACCCACAAATTCTCTCAAAAACCCGGTTTCTGGGATGACCTGCGTAAGTCCTAATAGCAACTTACGGTGAAAGGAAAATAATCATACTTTGTGCATAGTGCCAACTGCAACTATGATGCGCTAGGGTGTTCTCTGACAAACGTGATGTCCTTACTCAACGAGGGCTGTATCTACCAGTAAATGCCCTTAATGGAGTATCCACAATGACCTATACCGTAGCTTCAGACAACACTCTGCCTTCAATTCAAAATCTCTCTACACACTCTTTAGTCTTTATTGACTCTGCTGTAAATGACTCCGAATTACTTGCTAGTGGGGTACTTCCAGGGGAACAGGTAATTATCCTCGATCGCAACAAAAATGGCATCGAACAAATTACTTCCGAAATCAAAAAATATGCCGCAAATTATGGCACAGTTGACACCGTTCAGATTTTGTCTCACGGTAGTCCCGGTTGTCTTTATTTAGGCAATTCTCAACTTAGTAGCGATACTATTGAACAATATCAAAGCCAGTTGCACCAGTGGAAATCTGCCCTAAGTGACAAGGCAGATATCATGCTTTATGGGTGCGATGTCGCCGCCGGAGTTGGTGCGGATTTTGTACAGCAATTAAGCCAAATAACCGGGGCTGACGTTGCCGGTTCTACTAATATAACTGGCAGTAGTGGTGATTGGAATTTAGAGTTTACTCAAGGAGAAATTGAATCATTTTCAGCTCTTACTCCAGAGGTAATGCAGACTTACCGAGGTAATTTAGCTACCATTGTTGTTACCAATACTAATGATAGTGGAGCTGGTTCTTTAAGGCAAGCGATCGCCTCGGCTGCGGTTGGAGATACAATTCAATTTGCCCCTAATCTTGCAGGGCAAACTATTACCATAACTAGCGGTCAGCTCGATATTCCCGTTGGCAAAAACCTAATTGTTGACGGAAGTGGAGCTGCTGGTTTAACCATCAGCGGTAACAATGCCTCTCGCGTCTTTTTTGTCAATGCTAATGTCGTTACTCCCTCAACTTTCAGCCTCAAAAATATCACCGTTGCTAACGGCAAAACAAGTGACAGAGGCGGCGCGATCGGCACAACTGACGAAGTAACTTTAACAGTAGAAAACGTTCAGTTCAACAATAATGTGGCCGATCTGGGTGGCGGTGCAATTTTTGCCAATTTCAATAATAACCTAACAGTAACGGGCAGTAAATTCAACGATAACATTGCAACAGCAGGCAATGATGAACGCGGTGCAGGTGCAATCGGTTTCTTGAGTGCCAAAAATCTTACTGTCACCAACAGCGACTTTACCAACAATAAAGGAATTAACGGTGGTGCAATTAACAGCCTTAACGGTAAGTTAACAGTTGAAAACTCGCGATTTATCAACAACGATACTAACTCTGCCGTTTTTGCTACAGGCAAACCTAATGACTTTTTAAGAGGTTATGGCGGGGCGATTTACACCGATCGTGCTAGTTCGACTGACGAACCCTCTGGGACAATTCGGATTACCAAAACTGTGTTTCAAGGTAACACGGCTAAGGGAGGAGGAGGAGGAACCCATCTGTTTACGGGAGCGCAAGATAATGTAATTATTGAAGACAGCTCCTACAGAGATAACAAGGTTGTAGCACTTGCTGGGGGAGAAGGTGGAAATGGCGGCGGTTTGTATGCAATTAGCAATAGCTTAAATAAGGGGCTAACTATCAAGAATACTACCTTTGCTAACAATACAGCCGAAGGTCAGGGGGGCGGTTTGCGGATGGATAAAGCGCCCACGACAATTAGTAATAGTACCTTTTCTGGCAACAAAGTAACGGGGACTGGGTTTAGCAATGTCGGCGGGGGAATGGTGCTTTATGGCTCTGCTACCATTACCAATACTACTATTGCTAATAATGATGCCGGATGGGTTGGTGGCGGTGTAACGGTGGCAAGTGGCGAACAAGTTACTCTCCAAAATACGATTTTTGCTAATAATACTGCACAAAATCAATTCAAGATTCAGCAAAATGCGGCTGGGAACTTTATTAACGGCGGAAACAATCTGCAATGGCCGGATAAGCTTACAAATTTCGGCAACGATCAAAATGTTTTCCCAGGAATTACTATTGCTGACCCAAAAATCGGGCCATTGCAAGATAATGGTGGTGGCATTTTTACCCATGCTTTGCTGACAGGAAGTCCGGCAATTGATACGGGAAATAATGCGACTGCACCTGCTACTGACGAGCGAGGAGTTAGTCGGCCTCAAGATGGTGATAATAATGGGAGTGCGATCGCAGATATTGGATCTTACGAATTTTCGCTAACACCTGCACCCACGCCAACGCCAGTACCTACGCCAGTACCAACTCCTGTACCAACTCCTGTACCCACGCCAGTACCAACACCTGCACCCACGCCAGTACCAACACCTGCACCCACGCCAGTACCAACACCTGCACCCACGCCAGTACCAACACCTGCACCCACGCCTGCACCAACACCTGCACCGACACCTGCACCAACACCTATACCAACACCTGCACCCACGCCAACGCCTGAACCCACACCCACACCCACACCCACGCCAACACCTGAACCCACACCCACACCCACACCCACGCCAGTACCCACACCCACGCCAGTACCCACACCCACGCCAACACCAACACCCACGCCAGTACCCACACCCACGCCAACACCCACGCCAGTACCAATGCCAGTGCCAACGCCAACACCAACACCTGGTGCTGACGATTGCATTTGCGATCGCTTCACCCTACCCAGTCTCAGCAGCAGCAATATTACCCCCAACACAACCGACAACACGCTTGCTGGCAGCAACTCTGACGACTTACTGATGGGTAATATCGCTAACGATGCGATCGATGGACTTGCTGGGAATGACACCATTTACGGCATGGGAAATAATGACAACCTCAGCGGTAGTAATGGCAGCGACGTGCTATTTGGCAATCTGGGAAATGATTACATAGACGGCGGCACAGATAGCGATACCGTTTATGGAGGCAAAGATGACGACGCTATAATTGGCGGCGATGGTAATGATTTACTTAGAGGGGATAGTGCTAACGATACAATTTTTGGTGGCATTGATAGCGATAGCATTTTCGGCGGTAAGGAAAACGATCTATTATTAGGTGAAGATGGAGATGATAACCTCTATGGCAACTTAGGTGCGGATACCATACTGGGAGGAAATGGCAACGATTTAGTCTTTGGCAATGAAGACGCTGATTTAATCTTTGGGGACATTGATAACGATACAATCTATGGAGGAAAAGATAATGATACCCTCTGTGGCGGTGACGGCAGCGACCTATTATTTGGGAACAATAATGACGATCTTATTGATGGGTGCAATGGTGACGATACGCTCTACGGAGGTAAGGGAAATGACATCCTCACTGGCGGTAGTGGCAATGACTTTCTCAGCGGCGATCTAGGTGATGACACTCTCACGGGTGGTTCTGGCAACGATGTATTTCTGTTAACATCAGGTCAGGGAATTGACATAATTATGGATTTCCAAAAAGGTCAAGATTTGATAGGATTATCAGGTGAGTTAACATTTGGACAACTCGCGATCGCCTCTGACAGCAATTCAACTTCGATCGCTATTGCCAGTAGCGGCCAAATTTTAGCTACTCTCAAAGGGGTGGCGGCAACGACGATTAGCGCTGAAGATTTCAAGCAAGTAATAATTTAGTTAGAGTTTAGGGTGTGTTTTCCAGCTATAAGCACAACAGCAATGCGGGCGATCGCGATCGTGGCTGTATATGCAGCCACTTTCTCGTATCGCCTAGCAATTACGTCTCCATTATAGTTAGGGACTAGGGGCTAGGGGCTAGGGGCTAGGGCAATAGAATCAATGGTTTCAGTCATTAGCGAGTGTCCTAATCGCCTTGACGGTTACTATATTTCCCTCTTCCCTCCTTCGCTTCTTCCCTCCTTCCCCTAGTCCCTAGCCCCTAGCCCCTAGCCCCTTCTTCCCCTAGCCCTAGCTATTAAATTCCGTATATTCCCTGATGTGCAAACCCTGGGTTATGTAGGTAGAATAAGCAAAATGCTTGCTTAAACTTCTCACAACATCATCTATCTATGGGTATAAAAATAAACCGACTCCTACTTTTTATTGTTGCCTGTAGCGTTACTGGAGTCATCCTGGGAGGCACTGCTAGTCAAGCTCAGATCGATCGCTGTCAAAGTGTTGAGACAGTAACTAGCGAGTGTCTAACCCAAGACCCTTTACTTAAAACTTTGGAAGGCATGAGTGTAGGCTTATTTGCTGGGGCTGGTGCGGCTGTTGGAGCTACCTGGCAAATGTGGCAGAAAGAAAGTTAACACTAGCCTTCTGCCTTCAGCTATATCGACTATTTAGCAGCAGGAACGCCTTTGACGCGGCGTTCGTACCAGTTCATCAGTGGGGTCGAACTAATCCCGTGTATAATCACGGAAATAGCGACAGTTGTGTAGGTAATCCAGGCAATTTTCTCTCCTAATTCTCCTTTTAAACCTTCACCAAAGGCATAGGTTAGATAGTAGAGAGAGCCGACTCCGCGAATCCCAAACCAGCCAAATAACCAGCGGCTTGCGGGGTGAAAAGATGTGCCAATGGTACTAATCCAGGCTCCTATCGGTCGGATTGCCACAATCAAAAGTCCAGCTACCAATAGGCTTTCCCCTGCAAATGCTAGCATAGGTTTTAATCGCAGGATGGAACCCAAAATTAAGATAGTTCCTATTTCCGTTAGCTTTTCAATTCTTTCGATGAAGTGCAGTTGTGAAAGCGGTTTTTCCGGGTTGTGGTAACTTTTTTGTATCACCATTCCCGCGACAAAAACGGCTAGAAATCCGTAGCCATTGATAATTTCAGTGAGGGAATAGGTTAGCAAAATCGTGCTCAGGGCGATGAAATCTTCCATCAATTCGTCAACTGGTCGAAACTGTTGAAGTTTTTTGTCAAACCAGCTAACGCTTTTGGCGACTAAAATGCCCATGATAATACCAGCAGAGATCGCCCAAATTACATCAATTATTACCCACTCTTTAAACCAGTTCTCCCAATTGCTATCTTTTAAGCAGTAAATGCCGAAATAAACAAAAGGAAAAGCTAGCGCATCGTTCAAACCGCCTTCGGAAGTCAAGCCAAAACGCAATTCATCTCTATCTTCAATGTGAGCTAATTGGACTTCTGAGGCTAATACTGGATCTGTAGGCGCGAGAATTGCTCCTAATAAAATTGCGGGCCCCCAGTCTAGATTCAAAAAAAAATGCCCGATAAAAGCCACAGCAAAAATTGAAATCGGCATCAGCAAACCTATTAGCCGCACTGTTGAATTCCAGGCCCACATTTTGAGCGGACGGTTCATTTTCAAGCCGCAACTAAATAAAGAGACGATGACCACAAATTCTGTTAAGCGCTCTATGAATTGAGCATCAGGTCGTAATTCTATGAGTTTGACACCGTAGGGGCCCAGTCCGATACCAACTACCAGGTAAATTAAAGCGTAGGACAGGGGCAATCGTGCAATCCAGCCAGAACCTAATGTTACGCTGAGCAGGAGCAAGCCAATAACGAGTAAATCGAGAATGTAAATATCCACAGGGGCACGCTCTCCAGTATTCCTCCAAGTGCATTTTTACTAAAAAGCCGCGAAAAATCATCTTTCTGAAGTAATGAAGTAAGGGATAGTTAAGTAAATCCTTCTTCCTTCTCTCCTAGATAACTAAATTTTTCTTCCTTCTTCCTTCTTCCTTCTTCCTTCACTTACAAGCTTTAAATCATTGAAATTAATATTCGACAGTTTTTTCAGTGGCGATAATGTGCAAGTCGATGTGTTTAAGCGATCGCATGATTTGTTGAGTCAACGAACCCCGTAACAACAATTTCCAACGCGACTGCTGGCTTTCACCGAGGACAATTTGGGTGATGCGGTACTCTTTGGCGACATCTGCGATCGCTTTAACCACATTCTGGCTATTAATCCGTAAAAATTGCCCGCCGAATTCCTTACACAACTTTTCGCAAGTCTCAACGTGCAAAGTTTCAGCTTTCGTTAAAAATCGGTCAGGATCGTTGACAAAAAGCCCATAAAATGGAGCATTCATATAACTGGCAATTCTCGCCCCCCGCCGCAGCAATTGTACGGAATTGGGATAAGTGGAAACGCACACCATCACTCGTTCGTGAATGTTGCAAACTGGGCCGACTAAATTGGAGTCTTTTCCGTAGCTGGCGCGAAGTGCGATCGCGTGTTCTTCCACATTATCTGCTACTTCGCGTAAAGCCAATTCCCGCAGCGCGATTAAGTGACGGCGCTGGAAAAAGTTATCTAAAGATTGCTGAATCTTTTCTGTAGCATATATTTTACCTTCTTGCAATCGTTCTTGCAGGGTTTCCGGCGTGACATCAATCACAACTACTTCGTCGGCTTCTTCGAGAATGCGATCGGGAATGCGTTCGCGCACTATTACCCCAGTAATTCTTGCTACTAAATCATTGAGACTTTCTATGTGCTGAATATTTAATGTTGAGTAAACATCTATTCCAGCGGCGAGAATTACATCGACATCTTGATATCGTTTTTCTCGGAGAGAACCAGGGATATTAGTATGAGCCAATTCATCAACTAATGCTAGTTGAGGACGGCGCTCAATGATGGATTCTGTGTCCATTTCTGTGAGGATCTTATCGCCCCGTAGCATTTGTTTACGCGGCAATATTTCTAATCCACAACTTTTTTCTGCTGTCTCTTTACGACCATGAGTTTCTAATAACCCGATGACAACATCAATACCTTCTTCTTTAAGTCTGTGTGCTTCTTCCAGCATTCGGAAAGTTTTGCCAACGCCGGGGGCCATACCGATAAATATTTTGTGTTTCCCCCGACGGCGGATGCGCTCGTATATTTGCTCCGGTTGGTGTTCGAGTAAGTTCGGATTGCTTGTGAGTTCTCTTTTCTCAATCATTGGCAAATCAATAGTTAGGATGTTGGCTAATAACTATTTTAAACTATTGTAAACTATCTAAATCGCGATTGAGATTGAGAACGTTAACACCAGGTTCGCCAAAGATTCCTAGAAATCTACCATCTGTGTTTTTAGCAATCAACATTTCTACTTGATTGGGATTGATTGAACGTGCTACTGCTACTTGCTGAATTTGGGATCTAGCGGCATCTAGGCTAATATGAGGATCGAGGCTAGAGCCAGATGTATAAACTAGATCGGCAGTCGGTTGAATATTTGCTGTTTTGAGATTATTTACTCTTTCTTCCACCTGTTTTAATAAGTCTGGATTGCTGGGAGCGAGGTTACTAGCTCCCGATACGCCTGTAGTTTGTCCTGTGTTTTTTGGATCGCGTTCTTTTTCAGTAAAACTGCTATAATTTGTGGTGCTGGGTCGGCTTTGGAAATAGCGCGGAGATGTGAAGTTTTGACCGATTAAAGTTGAACCAATTACTTGCCCATCTTGATTGGTAATTAGGCTTCCATTTGCTTGGTTATTGAATGCAAGTTGACCGATTACTACCATTAGCAATGGATAGATGATTGCGGTGATTCCCCACAAGATTAATGTAACGCGAATTGCTCTGATTATTTCTCTCATTTTAGACCTCAGTTAATTAATTGCTAATTGCTAATTGCTAATTGCTAATTGCTACAGTTGGTAGGGTGGGCGCTACAAATATTAATACTTTTGCGTAAACTTAGAGAATAATAGCGCCCATCTTAAAAGAATTTCTAGAATCTTTCAGGCTGAAAAATCACCACAAACAGATAAACAGAAAGCCCCAAACTAACTAAGCCAAGAATGCCAATTGCCCAGGCAGCTTTCCGAGTAATTTCTTCACCTGTGGCCGCATAAACAGCAGGTGCAATTACCAAATTCAAGCACATTAAAAGAAATAGCTGTAAGGCTACGGGCTGGCGGCGACGCAGCATTTGTAATAAATCAAATGCTTCTTTTAAATTGCTAGGTAAAATCTCATTAAGCACATCATTACTTTTCATAAATTATCCATTTTTTTGTTAGAATTTACCAGGATTTACGGATGTTTTTGTGTAAGCAATCTTCAAGTTTGTTGCTGACGAAGTGCATTGCGAAACTCAAGTATGGCATCGTATTGATCCGGCATATTTGCACAGCGAACTAATAAAGCTAAATCTAACTCTGGTAGCAATTCGCTTTGCTCGACTTGTTCATATTGCTGCTCTCGTAAACAATAGAGAGAAAGCTTGCCTTTTCGCCAAAACCACACTTCAGGAACTTGGATTCTTCTGTAAATTTCTAGGACATTTACCCCACCACTGGTAACAACTACTTCTATTACCAAGTCAGGAATATCTTTCTTGCTATGTAAATTATAAGACTCATCGGGTTCTTTTCTACCTCCTAATCCGATATTGCCAATAGTTTTGCTGCCACGCGCATAAAACCGGATGCTTTTTTCTTCGAGATAAACCTCAAGTAACTTCCGAATAGTACTCTTACCATCTTCATGTTCCTCAGAAAGTGGAGTCATAATATCTAAAATTCCGTCAAGGTAGACTAAGCGCACGCCTGCAAAGCCTTCTAATGCTGATTCTATGGCTTCAAATCTCTCCCAGCTAACATCATATAGTGTGATGCACTGGCTACTATTGCTGAGAGGTTTTTCCAAAATTTGAGGATTCATGGTAATGGCTAATGGCTAATGGCTAATGGCTAATGGCTAATGGCTAATGGCTAATGGCTAATGGCTAATGGCTAATGGCTAATGGCTAATGGCTAATGGCTAATGGCTAATTGGTCAGTGGACATCTGTTAATATTGTACATTACCTGTTGCCAACTTGATTAGGCTAACCCAATAGCCGCAATCAAAACATCGAAAATTTTGATGCCAATAAATGGCGCAATCACACCTCCTAATCCGTAAATCAAAATATTGCGCTGTAATAACTGATTGGCACTCAATGGGCGGAACTTCACCCCAGTTAGTGCCAGGGGAATTAAAGCTGGAATAATCAAAGCATTGTAAATTAATGCCGACAAAACGGCAGACTGTCCACTCGCCAAACCCATTACATTTAAAGCGCTCACTGGTGCAAACATTGCTGGAATAATTGCAAAATATTTAGCAATGTCATTTGCTAAAGAAAAGGTAGTTAACGCCCCGCGCGTAATCAACAACTGCTTGCCAATTGTCACCAAATCGATCAATTTTGTCGGGTCAGAATCTAAATCAACCATATTCGCTGCTTCCTTCGCCGCCTGAGTTCCAGAATTCATTGCTACCCCCACATTTGCCTGGGCTAATGCAGGTGCATCGTTAGTACCATCTCCCGTCATTGCTACTAATTTACCCTCAGCTTGTTGCTGGCGAATCACCTCAATTTTATCCTCTGGCGTGGCTTCTGCAATGAAGTCATCAACGCCTGCTTCTTCGGCAATTACTGAGGCAGTAATGCGGTTATCACCTGTTAACATAATCGTGCGAACTCCCATCCGCCGCAATTGGTCAAAGCGATCGCGAATCCCTGGTTTAATAATATCTTTCAGATAGATAATGCCGTAGACATCGTTATCTTGACAAACAGCTAAAGGCGTGCCTCCCAACCTCGAAACTCGTTCGTAAGCGGTATCTAAATCTGGTGGCAAATTGCCGCCGCGCGATCGCACAAACCCCTTAATCGCATCTACCGCACCCTTGCGAACCTCGCTGCGATCGGGCAGATCCGTGCCACTCATCCGTGTTTTCGCTGAAAAATCAATTCCTTGAGCCTCAGAGCGCTGAAAATCAACGCTAGCGCCCTGTTTCTCAGCCAAGCGCACAATAGATTTCCCTTCCGGCGTTTCGTCAAATATGCTGGCCGCGATCGCGATCGTCGCCACCTCCCCCAGAGAGTGACCATTCACCGGGATAAACTCCTCCGCCAAACGGTTTCCTAGCGTGATCGTCCCCGTTTTATCCAAAATCAGCGTACTCACGTCGCCGCAAGCCTCCACTGCCCGCCCAGAGGTCGCTACAACGTTAAACTGAGCCACCCGATCCATCCCTGCAATGCCGATCGTCACTCAGCAATCCCCCGATCGTTGTGGGTAATCAGCGCCACCAACAGCGTAGGAATCAGCGTCACCACACCCTACAGGACGTTTTTTACGATAATTTCCCCACAAGGGCGGAATCGTCGCCACCACAATCAAAAACACCTGTGTTAACACCGCCAGCAACACCGTTAGGGCAATTTCATTCGGCGTTTTTGTCCTTTGGGCACCCTCCACCAGCGCGATCATGCGATCGAGAAATCCCTTACCGGGATCGGCACTCACCCGCAAGGTGAGCTCGTCAGAAATGATGCGAGTACCGCCAGTAACGGAACTCGCGACATCTGAACCCGGTTCCTTGAGCACCGGCGCGGATTCCCCAGTGATCGCAGATTCGTCCACAGAGGCCATCCCTGCGATCACCTCTGCATCAGCGGGAATGATATCGCCTGAAATTACTTTGATGGTGTCGCCGCGTCTCAAAGAAGTAGAACTTGCCTCCTGAATTGTGCCATCAGGCAAGATTTTGCGGGCAGTTGTTTCTGATTTAGTCGATCGCAGCGCGTCTGCTTGGGCCTTTCCCCGCCCTTCGGCCACAGCTTCGGCAAAATTAGCAAATAAAACAGTAAAGAACAGAATTGCTGTTACTAAACCGTTGAATAACCGCTGATTTTCACCTGCTACTCTGCCAAATAAGGTCGGATCGACTGTTAGTAATGCAGTCACAATTGTACCAACCCAAACAATAAACATTACAGGATTTTTGAGCATGATTCGCGGGTTTAACTTCGCGAAAGCATCTTTAAATGCTCTTTTGTAAAGCCCCTGTGTATTTACTTTTGGCGTGTGTCTGCGACTCTCGCGGGGGCCGCTTGCGCGTCGGGTTTCTTTGGAATCAGAGGAATTGAAAACCATAGAGATTTGGGTAATGGGTAATGGGTAATGGGTAATGGGTAATGGGTAATGGGTAATTGCTAATTGCTAATTGCTAATTGCTTCCTGTGGGATCGGCGTTGCTAGAGGTGCAGAGGGTACGTTTTGAGATGCAGGTTGCAATTGATTGCTGCTAATTTGATATCCTTCCGCAATCGGGCCTAAAGCTAAAACTGGGAAGAACGTTAGCGCACCTAAAATCAAAATCACTCCTGCTGTAACGCTAGTAAATAAAACCGTATCTGTTCTGAGAGTTCCAGTAGTTTCGGGCACTGGTTGTTTATGAGTCATGCTATCTGCTAACAACAACAGGGCGATAATTGGAATATACCGACCTGCTAAAAGGCTAAAACAGGCGCTCAAATTCCACCACAATCCTGTAGTTGCAGGTTGACCATCTGCTAAGCCTTCAAAACCAGAACCATTATTAGCAGCAGCAGAAGCATATTCATAAATTACTTGCGAGATACCGTGAAATCCTGCATTGCTAATACCGCTCAGACTATCAGCAAAAGCGAGAGTAATAGCACCCGGAATTAAAATCGCAATTGGGTGAACTAGCAACACAACGCTGGCTAAAACAATTTCGCGCTTCTCAATTTTTCTCCCCAAAAACTCTGGCGTTCTTCCTACCATTAAACCAGTAAGAAACACGCTCAAAATCAAGTAGATAAATAGATAAGCAGTTCCCGTTCCCTGTCCACCCCAAACGATTTGTAGAAATAAGTTAAACAGAGTCACAAAGCCGCCTGGAGGCATCAAAGAATCGTGCATTCCGTTGACAGCACCGCACATTGTCCCAGTAGTACTTACAGCCCACAAAGCAGTCTGTGCCCAGCCAAATCTAACTTCTTTGCCTTCTAAATTAGGGGCGGGCACGGGGGCACCGCCCGTACTGTCTAATAAACTATTGACTTGAGGGTTGCCTTGGTACTCGCCAAATGCTGAAACCCCAATTAGGACTATATAGATAATAAACACCATCCCAAAAATTAGCCACCCCTGTTTTCTATTATTAGCAAAGATTCCGTAGGTATGAATCAGGGCGGCGGGAATAGACACCATTGCTAGAGTTTCTAGCAGATTAGTAAAACTGTTAGGATTTTCAAATGGATGAGCAGAATTGATGCCAAAAAAACCTCCGCCATTCTCGCCTAGCTCCTTGATAATTTCAAAATGGGCAACTGGGCCTCTAGCAATTACTTGAGTTGCGCCTTCTAGGGTTGTAGCTGTCGCTGGCCCTGCGAGGGTTTCCGGTACACCAGCAACGATCAAAACTATTGCGCCGATGATAGAAATAGGCAGTAATATTCTGGTGATTGACTGAATTAAATCGACGTAAAAGTTTCCCAGTTGTCTCCCAGTTAACCCTCGGATAAAAGCAATCCCTACTGCCAAACCCGTAGCGGCTGAGGTAAACATTAAAAACCCTAGTGTTAACTGAGATAAATAACTAAAAGTTGTCTCGCCTGAGTAATGCTGTTGGTCAGTATTCGTTAGGAATGAAATAGTAGTATGCAGCGATGTATCCCAAGTTGGTGCTGCTAAGTTGGTAGGATTCAGGGGTAATATTCCCTGAAGCGCGAAGATCAAATAAACAAAAATTCCCATCACGAGATTGCTGTAAAGCAATGCACGGATATACTGCCAACCTGTCATCGAATCTTGGCGAATACCGCCTGCGTTATAAATTACTTCCTCGAAGGGTGTAGCAATGGGGTCGAGAAATGTATTTTTTCCCAGGAATACCCGCGCCATATAGTTTCCGAAGAAAGGCGAGATAATTGCTAAGATAATTAGCGTGAATGCAATCTGAATTAATCCTTGCAACATAACTGTGTAAAAAAGTCCTCGTTAGATTTATAGACTGTTTCACTCGGTAATTGGCTTCTAAAAGAAGACCACAAAACCGGATGAGTTTTCTTTAAGGTAAATTCTAGTTCTGGTGCAAAGGCTGAAAAAAATGCCACTGCTAAAATGTAATCTCCGCAGGAGATCGTCGGGTTCTCACTGGCTAGTATTACTTTTTTATTTCTTAGTAGCCCCAAGCATTGACAGTTATTAGGCAATTGTAAGCTATTCAAATCTATGCCGCAATAACAACTATTGAATTGGATTTGGACTTCGATTGAGGTAGGTTTTACAACGCTCATAAATAACTGCGGTTGGATCGACAGCATGGTTTGCCTTTAACGATCAATATACTGACTTAGAGTGGTTTTGATAATTAGCCTGAAGATATAAACTAGGGTTGACTATTTGTAGCTATATTGCCTATATTTTGAGCTATAGAATAACGTTTAGACGGAAATTAAAAACTATACTTGGAGATATAGATGTAGTCTAAACGCTAATTGTTTAGCTTACAATAGACTGTGATAGTGGCACTTATGTACAACTAAACTCAGATGTTACATCGCTTATCGACTATCAAAAAAACACTGGTAAGTCACCAGTCGTACTTGAATTCACGCTGGCTAATTGTTGGCTTATTCGTTATTGTCGCTGCGCTGGAGTTTGCAACGCCAGTCGAGTATGTATTCGGTTACTTATACACGGGCCCGATTTTATTAGCAAATTCCCGCTTTAGTCGGTTAGCTAAGTTAGAAGTAGTGCTGATCGCGTGGGCGTTAACGCTATTAAATTTGTTTGTTCCCCACAGACACCCGATACAGCTAGCGACGGCGGCTAATCGTCTGATCGCGGTGATGGCGCTGGGGGTGACTGGGTGGCTGAGCGATCGCAACCAGCAGTACCAAGAAGCGATCGCTCAAGCTAAGGCGGAATTGCAATCTCAACAGCGGCTAGCCAGTATGCGAGAGGATTTTGTCTCGACTTTAAGCCACGATCTGAAAACGCCGATGTTGGGGGCGATCGAAACTATCAAAGCTTTTCAGCAAGGGAAATTTGGCGCTGTTGCGCCTGCTGGGGAAAAAGTTCTGGAGACGATGGCGCGATCGCACCGCACAACTTTACAATTAGTGGAAACGCTTTTAGATGTCTATCGCAACGATAGCGAAGGATTAAATCTCAAAATTGCACCTGTTAATTTAGTTACTTTGGCAGAAGAGGTAATTACCGAACTCAGAGATTTATCAGCATCGCGGCGGGTGTATATTGATATTAGTTATGGAGCCTCAGATTTTCGCCGTGCTTTGTGGGTAAATGGGGACGCTCTGCAATTAGTTCGCGTCTTTTCTAATTTACTTACTAATGGGATTAATCATTCGCCTCGCGGCGGTAAAGTAGATATTATCATGGAGTCTGATTCAGCTTATCAGATTGTTAAAGTAATTGATATTGGAGCGGGAATTACCGATGGCGAATTGCCTTATTTATTCGAGCGTTTTTATCAAGGACACAGCCACCGCCAAGCTAAAGGTTCCGGTTTAGGGCTATACTTATCTCGGCAAATTATTGAAGCTCACGGTGGTATAATTTGGGCAGAAAACAGATTGCCTCACGGTGCTTTATTTGGATTTCGGCTACCTGCCATCCCACCTTATGAAACCTGCTCACACTCTACGAATTCTACTGGTTGAGGACGATGAATTATTTCGCCTGGGACTCCAGACGAGGCTGCAACAAGAACAATGCTTGCAAGTGATTGCTGAGGCGGAAGATGGCGAAACGGCTGTAGAATTAACTCAGGAACATTTGCCAGATGTCGTTGTTCTTGATATCGGATTGCCGGGAATTGGAGGGATTGAAGCTTGCAAGCAAATTAAGCAACACCATCCAGAAATTCCCGTACTGGTGTTAACTTCTCATTCCCAAAAACCCTTAATTGAGCGGTTAATTGCAGCGGGTGTTCAGGGATATTGCCTAAAGGGAATTGCCGCAGAAACTTTAGTTTTGGCAATTCGTTCAGTGGCGGCGGGTGCTTCTTGGTGGGATAAGGCCGCAACTACGGAAATTAGGTCAGCAATTACTAATAATGAGTCAAAATTTGTGCCGAAATCTGAATTAGAAAATCCGCTAACTAAGCGAGAACAAGAAATTTTGGCACTGGTAGCGGCGGGTAAAAGCAATCAAGAAATAGCTCAAATATTGTACATTGCTTCGGGGACGGTGCGGGTTCACGTCCATGCGATTTTGCAAAAGTTAGAAGTGCGCGATCGCACTCAGGCGGCCGTTGTTGCTATTCAGAAAGGATTAGTGGCGGAAGAATTGTTAACTATTGAAAGTTAAAGCGATTGGAGACTGATATTCACGACTTGAAAAAGGAATAAATTCATTAGAGCATTGAGCAGTTATGTTACACAGTAGGCGAAACTGAAGCGGTGTTGGTGGTTGATTAACTATTTCTACACGCGACTTTTCTAAACTTGAATTACTTAATAGTGCCAAAATTTCACTGTTCAAATATCGCGGACAATACCCGACAATGTAGTGATCTTCTGTATTTAAAGTTAATGCTTGAGGATCGTGCTTGTTGTGAAATTCGTGAGCTAACCACAACTCTTCACCTACTTGTAATCGGTTAATTCTCTCAATTGTACATTGTGGTAAATACCTTAGTCCATGTAAAAAAAAGTGTAGTCTATATTTGCCTTCTGAATCTGGTTCTGGACAGGGGAAAACGGAGAGTGTATCTGTTTCTCTATGCCCCCCAGTCCGGGCTAGGATACTAATTGAATCCTGTTCATGAGGGGAAAGATTAAGCCATTGAATAAAACTTAAGTAGTCGGGTCGATTTTTCGGCATTAACCGATTAGCAAATACGGGAAACAAGTAGGTTGATGTATAGACTTTTTCTACTTCGGGGAATGAGAGCAATGGCTGAAAATTGCACTTTTTTTGAGCTTCTTCAGCGCCTTGGGTGTAGGTAAATTGGTAGTTGGTTCCGTCGAATGTGAGCTTACCAATGGGGAACCAGGATCGACTATGTGGGTCTTGCCAAGCTAAAAATAGAATTTTCAATTTGTTCATGGTAGCGTTTCCCTCAACTTAAGCAATCTGTGTTGGTTGAATTCAATAATTCTTTGGGCAAAATTGGCGGCAATAGGCGAGATGCGAGTGTTAGGAATTCGATTAAAAATATTGAGTATATTTGCTTGTGAGATACTTTCAAGCCGGTTTAACCATATAGAGGCTGCTTCAGGATAGTAGCGTGCAGCCCGGTTAAATACATCAATAGTATGGTGGCGATCGCCGTTGCCAATCCACGCATCCAACAGGAGATAGCCGACAAATACTTCAACAGCTTTTTGAATGCCTCTGGGTGCTATCCAACCAATGGGTAAGTTCACAGATTCATTAGAGATTACTCTCAACACTATATCAATTGTATGTTCAGACACTTTAAGCATTTTACTAAAACATTGATACACAATGCCAAAATAGCAAAATCCGAATTTCAAAATTATTAAAATATTTCAAAATTATTAAAATTCCTAAAGCCAAATCCATAACGTTTTAGCAGCTTCAATTTGTTATTAACTCAAAAAGGAGTTAATTTCTAGGATCTTATTGTTCACTGTTTGAGAAGATTCTAGGATCTTCTCTACGGCAAAAACCTCCAACGCTTTCCTGTAGGCTTCAATCGCCCGTTCACAGTTACCTCTTTTGTCCTCCACTTCTGCAAAGGTTCGGTAGGCATCTCCCAAGTTGTTCTGGGTCTGAGCATAGTCCATCGGGACTGTTTCGATGGTTCTGATTTTGAGGGCTTCTAAGTAGGCTTCAATCGCCCGTTCGCAGTTACCTTTGTTGTTCTCGACTTCTGCAAGGGTTCGGTAGGCATCTCCCAAGTTATTCTGGGTCTGGGCATAGTCCATCGCGAGCTCAGGAAATTTTCTGACGCGGAAGGCTTTTTTGTAGGCTTTAATCGCCCGTTCACAGTTACATCTTTTGTCCTCCACTTCTGCGAGGGTTCGGTAGGCAACCCCTAGATTATTCTGGGTATTAGCATAGTATATGGGAAATTTATCAAATGTTCTGATTTTGAGAGCTTGTAGGTAGGATTTAATCGCCTCTTTACAGTTCTTTCCTTTGTTCTCTATCTCTGCAAGGGTTCGGTAGGCAGCTCCCAAGTTATTGTGGGTTTTAGCAAAGTCATTTGGGACTTCTTTGCGGGTTCTGATTTCGAGAGCCTCTTCGCAGGCAGCGATCGCCTTTTTACAGTTTTTTCTCTTGTTCTCCACTTCAGCGAGGGTTCGGTAGGCAGCCCCTAGGTTGGTCATGGTCATGGCATAGTCCATTGGAACTTCTTTGCGGGTTCTGATTTTGAGGGCTTCTCTGTAGGCTTTAATTGCCTCTTCACAGTTAGCTCTCTTGTTCTCGACTTCAGCAAGATTTCGGTAGGCAGTCCCCAAGTTGTTCATGGTTTTGGCATAGTCCATTGGAACTTCTTTGCGTGTTCTGATGTTCAAGGCTTGTTCATAGGCTTTAATCGCTTTTTTACAGTTATCTCTCTTGTCCTCTACATCTGCGAGAGCTTGGTAGGCATTCCCCAGATTGTGTTGTGTCATGGCATAGTCCCTTGGGAAGCGACTGGGTGTGTAGATGATTAATGCCTTTTTGTAGGCTTTGATGGCGAGGTGTTGGTAATGAACTTTATCGCTGTCGATCTTACCCAAATCGTATGCACGATCGCCTAGCCTAATCAGTGCATCTGACTCTTCTCCAAAAGGTTCAAGCGTTTCATCCATCTCTTCTAATCGATTTCTGGACAATTCAGGCTGAATAATAGTTTCATCTTCTAAATAGACTTCTTCTGCCTCAACACCTTCACCTCTTGGTCTTAGAGTTAGGAACTCAGCATCTGAGAGTTGCTTAAACCACTCTATCCACTGATAGTCTGAACTCGACAAGTTCTTCACTTCTGACAATTGCTTAATCCACTTCGTCGGGAAAAATTGATTCTCTTCGTAAATACCGCAGCGATAAAGTTGACGCAGAACGCGCAGAATAGTTTTCAACTCTATGTTACAACTCTCAAAACGACCTTTCATCACACCTAATTTCATAAATATAGAACCGACTGTACCGTTAAACCTAACAACATCCTTGTCCCAGTCTTTGTTTTCTTTTTTGGCAATATCTTCAGCATCTTCGCGTTCTATGTCTTTTAATGATATCCTTTTAGGGAAGAAAGTTCCATAATCGAGGTTCTTAGCAGTGAAATAGTTTTTGACTTTAAGTTCTTCCTGACTAGAACGGCAGGTTGCAACAACTATCAAGGATTTTTCCGTCAGATCCCGCAGGAGGATGTCAAAATTTTGCACCTCTATCCACCGTTGAAGATCGTCGAGGATAACAATTTTCTGTCGCCAAGGTTTGAGGGTGAAGCGTTTAGGCAAGATAAAGGTTTCTGGATTGATATCAACCAATTTAGGCAGTAGGACATCCCAAGGCTTATCACGAATTGACTCATAGACCATTCGAGTCTTTCCACTGAGAGGCTTTCCAACAATCACAATACTTTCCTCTTGGTTAATCGACTCCTCAATTTCTGCTACTTCCCGTTTCCTCAGATAGAAATGGGGAAATGGTCGCAGAGAGTCAAGTAATTTTTTCCTCAGCGCTTCATTCTGTTTCAGGCTAGAGGCTTTTTGCCAGATGAGTAAATAATGGGTTGCCAGCTTTGTCTTTCGACTGTAAAAATGCCCGATGGAGGGAATTGCTACGGTCACAATTACGGGAACACATACACTAATCAGACTAATCAGATCCATGTTTTTTAACAAAAATACTTTTAAAAAAGATATTAAGCAAAAACACTTTGGACAGTTTTTAAGCAGCCAGAGTACGATATGAAAGGACTGAAGGAAAGTTAGCGGGACTTAAAACCAAATTTGGATCTAAATCTAACTTGTAAATAAAGTTTGAAAGCATATACAGATTGAGTTCCAGACGTTTATAAGAAGCCATCGCGTCCCTATTTGAAAACTGTCCGAACTATTGAAGCAAGTGAAAAACCTATAACAGGTAATCATTCCGCTCCCGAAAGAGAACTCGAAGATTAACCGCTCGTCCCAAACGTATCCATCCTGGACAACAGGGAAGATGTCCTTCCGGCGCATTTATATCAAAGGTAAGATCCGAGTATTTTAACCAAGAATTATTCACTTTCCAACCAACGTGCTCTCCAAATATATCCCAATCTTTACCTATGCTATCATAAATATGTTTCTGAATACTAAAACCAAATTTTCCCTCGCTATATTTCTCCCAAACTTTACAAATGGTTCGTAAGTCAGTACATGGAAAGTTGAGGATATCCTCATTTTTGAGCCAGCCTTTCTCATCTCGATTGCTGATTGAGCATATAATTCTTGATGTTTCTTGATCTGCCTCCTTAAATTTTTTAGCATTTAAAAGCTCTTGCAAAGGTTGATAGTTTGCTCCTACATCAGAGGATAAGACTAATTGAGTGTGTAAATAATCCATTTTTATTTCTCCTTTTTTTTAGCAACAAAAGCTCCATAATGATGTTGATGCCATTCATCTTTAAATACATGAGGAGCTTCTTCAATAATTCCCACATCTAAATCTAGTATAATTTTCCATTCAGATGCCTTAAAAAAATCTAAAATTTTACCTGGTTTTAAATAATGCTCATACAAAAAATGCTTCTCTTTTATTGGCATAAAATAATCAGCTAAAAATAAACCATCTTTTTCAACAAAACTTTGCATTTTATCTATTATTTCTCCGAAAGAATAACAGAAATTTTTTTTGTAGTGCCAAGAGCAGCTAGTCAGAACAACATGATATAAATTGTCATTTTTTAAATCCATGTAATTTTGATGTACTATCTTACATTGTGAATTATCATAGCCCTCATACTTCAAATTATTGATTAGTCCTTCAACCTTAATATTTTGCCCTTGGAACTCTACTTCTCCACCATAAAGAGCTATAGAATCATTATCTACCGCAGTCACTCGATAGCCTTCTTTAAGAAATGGAAAAACATATTTTCCATCAGAACATCCCAAAACTAACACTTCCAGTTGGGTGTCACTATATATATTTTTGATGATTTTCTGAAACTCATCAAAAGATGTATATGTTTCTTTCCATAAGCTTTTTTGATAAACTTTCATGTTTAAATCCTCTCTGTTAATATACAATATCTCAAGATTTATTGGCAATCTCAAATCTTTTTTGCATATACTCATTATGCTGATTACTTACCAAAAATATAGAGGGAAGTACAAGGCTATTTAAGAGTTCTTGTACTTCTTCTACAGAATGAGTCATGAAAAAGCCTTGTATGGCAAGGGTAATAAGAAGATCAGACCAATAAGGATGATTATTTTGTGTTATTTTATCAATCATATTGTATATCTGACTAATGCTGAAGAAACCTACTTTTTTTCTAATGCCAGCTTCTTGTTGAACTAACGATAAACGACAACCTGCCGTAATTTTTGGCATAGAAGGCATGGATTTGCTGAAAACATCCTCAGTGACCAATTTGGGTGCTTCTGAAATATCATCCGATCCACGCAGGTGCATAGAAGTAACAATATGATAGTAGTAACCTAGCTCAATATCAGTGTAAGCAGCCATGAATTCTGCTAACATCGTGAGTTCAAATAAGTCATAGCAAAGTATCCGATAAACATCGTTAGCTCTCATATAAGCTGTTGTATGAAGTTTACCGTTACGAGGAGAAAATATGATACTGACAATACAGGGAATATCCTGCGACTTTCTACCACAGTCATTGGGTTGATAAATAGCAAGTGTCACTCGCTTTGAACTTTTTTTTTCTCTAATTAGATGAGCAGATGCTTCAAATTGATCAATACCAACTACAGGGTAGAATATCCTAGAACCATGCGCTCCTGGCATAATTATACCATCATCTGTGTATCTTCTAGCACCGTTTGAATAAAAGGCAATATCTTCTATCTGATTAGATCCTGACAGGAGATAAAAGAATTTAGCTACTGCCAAACTAGGATTGAATATCTCTGGTTTTATCTGTGAATTAAATAAACGATCGCGAGGGTTTGTTAAAATACTTTGTATATTTAAAAATTCCCTATTAATTCTCCCTGAACTTGGAGAATTTTCGGGTTCTGTAAAATCTTCCCCATATTTATCAACGCTAAAAATCAAGTTCCGAATTAATTGATTGGCAGAACCAGCGATGACATGAGGAATGTGTATATCATCTATGTTATCTTCCATATTTTCCAGAGTAGTTGGAGATTTACTATGATATAGTAAACACATTAAATATATAGCTGTAAATATATAGCTGTCAATAGGGATATATCAAAAACCAGCAGTTATTGTTTATGCTTATAAGTCCTTGCCATTTAATTAGTAAAGCTAATATGCTTCAGAATTCAATTGACTTTTTAAATAGAGTTACTTTAAGAGTTTTGTCTACATGGAAAATGAATTATCATGACAAACAAAGATTCTTTAACATATTTAATCAGTTTGGTTTTGTAATTCTGGAACACAACCCTCCTTGTGAACATCAATGTATAAAACAAAATTTACTATTTTTATCTGATTTTTTTGGAACCGTAAAACAGCATAAAAGATCAAATAAAGATGGTATTAGTATTATTACGCCTTTAGAGGGTTATCCAGACTATATTGCTACGACTAATAAAGCGCATCTGCTTCATACAGATGGAACTTTTGAACAAGATGCTCCTAAGATAGTTGCTTTACAGTGTGAAATTCCTTCAAAAGAAGGCGGATTATCCCAAATTATTCAAGCAGAATCCATCTATGAATACTTATCTAAGAATGATCCTCAAGGATTACAAAAATGCTTTATGACTGATGCTTTCACTATAGTCAGACACGATCAAACAGCAACAAAACCCATATTTAAGCGAGAGAAACAAAGAATTTTAATGGAATTTAGATCAGACTCGACTGCTTTTATCCAAATTAAACTAGAGCTTAAGGAGACCTTTAAATTAATTAAGGAGTATATTAACAATCCGAAAAATCAATTTATATTTAAGCTTCAAGCTAATCAGATCCTTATAACTGACAATACAAGAATATTGCATGGTAGAACATCTTTTCCTGACTATGAAGTTCGTAAGCTAAATCGATTGTGGTTTAATGGAGAGTCAAAATATTCTCACCTGATAAGGTTAGGATTTTTAGCAAAAACTTTTTAATATCAATTTGTAACTGATATGTAAAGCAATAAAGTTCAGATATAAGAAAAAATCTCATTAGTTAAGATCAATTATCAATAACTATTAATTGTTGTTCTAATTTTTATCTCTTCCTCAAGAAGTATTTGTGTATAGAAGCGAGGAAAGTATTTATGCCTTGAAAGAATATTATATAGTTTTCCTTCGCCCTTTCTAATAATACCTAAATTTTCTTCATGTATTAGTCGTTTTACCAAATTTAATTTTAATTGATATAATTCGTTATTCAGATATAGATGATCGCCTATTATAAAATTTGAAGTGATATACCTATCAAAAATTAAACCGTTTATAAACTTTCCAGTTTCACTAACTTTAAACAAAGGATAATGTATTAAAAAAACTTTTTCTATATTGTTTACTAGACAATCCCATGAATATTCTATACCATCAAAAGTATATCTATTAGAATATAAACCAGCACTTACTCTCGGCTTTATTCTTAATGAGCTAAATTGCATAGGTTGATCATGACAAACATTAAATCTACAAGTTATTTCAAATACTTCTTTTTGAATTAAATAAATACCTACTTCTTCATTTTTATATTTTATTTTGATAAACCACTCGATTATATTAGGATCAGAAAAAAATTTTATATTTGAGATTAAATGCTCTCGCTCTTCATCAAATAAGGGTAAATTTAAAATTTTATTAATATTATTTATGTCAATCACTAATACCAGATCAATGTCAGAATTGTTTTTTATACTAAAGTAAAGAGAATGCACTAAGCTTCCACAGAGAAAACCCACTATACAATATGGTTCTAGCATCTTGCCAATTTCAGTGGCAAGCCGATTAAGTTTGTAGCTTTGGTACAAAGATTCAACAAGAGATGCCTCTCTCCTATCTCCCTCGCCAAATGCGTTACCATCTGTGTAAAGAGCCGATATTTCTGAGTATGTCTTTCCCCAAAAAGTTCTATCTGATGTTGCCTTTTTAACCAATTTTAAGCTTTCTTTATCTTTAATTAAGATATACTCAACAATAAGATTTTTAAATTCAATTCTTTTTTGTATTTGTTCAGGTGTTGCTAGGCCTCGCCGCGAAAGTTTGGCTAATTTACAGTAATTTTTATAAAGTAACTGGAATTGTGTGAGTTGCATTTCTATATAATATTAAATTAAATCAACCTGTAACAACCTGTAACACCTCAGCAATAGATCCCTCCTCCCACCAGCGCCCCCACAATATCAAAAACACAGCGAAACCCCTGTCTTTAAACAGCTTGTAGGGTGCGTCAGATGAAGTTATGGATTGAAAGAATCAGGGGTTGGGGCTCTGGCGCACCCTAACTAATCGTACCAGTGGGCTTTAGTCCTATGAAAGTTAAGCCCCTCAAATATAATTATCCTGCCAGTTTAAAAGTAAACTGTAGAATTATACAATTAAGAGAGACGAATAGGAAAAAAATATGCGGCGCTTATTTTCAGCTTTAGCAATGACAGGTTTCTTGTTGACAGGCTTACCTGCCATCAGCTTAGGGCAAGGGATGCCGGGATTCACCATCTTTGGCGGCCCGGAACGGCAGAATCAGTTGAGCTTCCGCTTGGACTACGGCACAGTCGGAATGTGGGATCGCTATCGCTTGCGGATTCCCGCCAAAAAACTGCCTTTAGCGATCGCACAATTAGCGATATCTTATCCCAACTACTACAAAGGTGAATTCGATCCCAAAAACATAGAAGTGCGCGTCAAAGGCAAAGCAGTCCCGCTGCAAGAGGTACTGTGGAATAAAGAAAATAACTTGATTGAAATTTATCCCATCGAACCAATTCCGGCGGGTAACAACGTTGAGATCGTACTCTCCAATGTCAAAAATCCTACTAATGGCGGGATGTACAATTTCAACGCTCGCATTCGCACCCCCGGCGACGCACCCTTACTTCGTTACATTGGCACTTGGATTTTGAGCATTCAGTAAGCCAAATGCTAATTGCAACCGCTTTCTGCGGTTAGGGGCTAGGGGCTAGGGGCTAGGGACTAGGGAAAGAAGGGAAAGAAGGGAAAGAGGGGAAGAAAGTCAATAGTTTGGGCCATGAGCGCGTGTCCTAACCGTTGTGGCGGTTGCTATAATTGCAACGCTGCCCTAGAAACCGGGTTTTTGAGAGAATCTGTGGGTCAAAAGAAGTATTTTCGTCAAAAAACCCGGTTTCTGTGGTTGGGTGCTTAAGTCCTGTAGTTTTGCGATCGCAGCAACAAACAAAATTTCAGAAAGATTTTACTCTGAGTACAACTATAAAAGAGGGTGATTACTCCTCAGTTTTCTCAGTATTACCGCCTTTTACCCAACCTTCGCGATCTTCCTGTTCAATACGTACCCGCTGCCACTGTTTATCAGGGGTTTCTTCCACAACTACTACCTTTTCCTTATAAGCAATACCCCCAATCCGGTTTGAGTCTCGCGTCGGACTATCCCTTAGAATCAACCCAATAGGCTGAGTCACGATCGCGCGGTAAGCGCCTGGTTCTAGCGGTTTCGGAGAAGGGGAGGGGGTATCGCTAGAGGCGGGTTCTGGATTTGAGGCTGCTGTTAACTTTGGCTTCGCGATCGCAGTCTGGGTCGTTTTTGCCTCATTGGAGAATGTCGGTCTTTCAGGTAGAGCACTCAGTTTAGCAGCAAAATAAAGTGCAGCCGCCACACTCGCACCAGTCAGAAGCACAATCGCTAACAGAAAACCGACAATAAATTTGAATAAGCCAGATAAACTCATAAAGTTGTTAGTGGTTCGTTGTTAATTGTTGGTTGTTAGTGGTTAATAATTTTTTAATTTTAGTTGGTTGGATGGTTGGGCGTTTTTCTTCTAAGCTTAATTTTACATCATTGGGTTGAAGTTTGCGGCGAGTAGCGATCGATTAATGCCAGAACTCGCTAAATCCTTTTGATCCAGAACTTATACCAATTCAGCTTAAATACCCCCTTGGCCTACTGAGTCTCCGAAAGTCACATCTTCATATAAAGCATCAAGGCTAGTCCGAAAGTCGATGCTTACTAGGTGAATGTTACTACCGGGATAGTAAAATTGCAATACCAAAAATCCCTCGGCGTTAGGGCGAAAACAGTCTAAGCGTTGGTGCTTTTGGCTAATTAAGTAGCAGTCTAACTGCTATTTTTTAACTTTTGTTACAACCTAAAAAAATCTCAGCTACTTCTCTAAGATAGTATATGAGATGGATGTAGACGGCGTTACAGTACAGTCAATACTATTAATTATGAAAAAACCTGATAATTGGAATAGTCTTATAGATTCATTTAGTGATTGCAATTGTCCTTATGCTTATATAGTAGGTTATTATCTTTCAAGATTTGACAGGGATGCTTATCAAAAATTAGGTTTCGGTAATATGACTGAAACCCATGAAACAATAGGTTCTATACTTGAAATTTCATCTAATACAATTAAAAATTTTAGAGATGCTTTTGATCCTTATCATAAAAATAGCCGTAAAGGTTGGTGGCAGAGAGAGCTATGGCATTTTGAAAAAGAAATTTATCAAGGATTTCAAGCATATTCTGAAAAAGAACTATATGATTTAGTTTGTAAGATTTTAACTAACCCAAAACTGAATTTTGAAGATATTTTTGATTCTGACGATGTAGCAGATGATACATTAATATTTACTGATGAAGTTGGAGAAATAGAACTAAAAAGAATTTTCAAAGAAGGTGCTGTTAGTCAAGTAACAGTTAATTCTTATGAAAGAAATAATCAAGCTCGAAAAAAATGTATTGAATACTATGGAAAAAATTGTTTTATTTGTAGATTTGATTTTGAAAAAGTTTTTGGAGAAATAGGTAAAGGTTTCATTCATGTTCATCATTTAATCTCTTTATCTGAAATTAATCAAGAATATGAAGTTGATCCAATTCAAGATTTACGTCCCGTATGTCCTAACTGTCATGCAATGATACATAGAAAAAATCCTCCATTTACCCTAGAAGAAATTAAACATTTACTTAATCTAAATAATTAGAATTATAGCTGTTTATCCCTGAATCCGACGACTTAAACCGCCATATCGGGAAGCTAGGCGAGCTTTGCCGGCGGCGGCCCAATCTTGCAGAAATTGAATTTGTTCTTGCGCGGTTCTAGCTAAAGGAACCATCTGACTAGCAGATTCTAATACATCATCTGTAGTAAAATCGCGATTTTGACTAAAACCAATGTGCATTGCTTCAATCAAAGTTTGCTCGATTTCCGCCCCGGAAAAATCGGGAGTTTCATAAGCCAAGCGCTCTAGATCGTAGTTTTTTAAACTCTGTGGCCTCAGCCTAGATAAATGCACTTCAAAAATAGCACGTCGCTCTTCTTGATTCGGCAAACCCACGAAAAATATCTCATCAAATCGACCTTTTCTGAGCATTTCTGGCGGTAAAGACTGAATGTTATTAGCAGTAGCCACGACAAAAACAGGAGAAGTTTTTTCTGCTAACCAAGTAATAAAAGTCCCGAACACCCTGCTAGTTGTTCCTGCATCTCCTTTACTGTCGAAACCGCCAAAAGCTTTGTCAATTTCATCGATCCAAAGTACGCAGGGTGCAAGCGCTTCTGCTAACTGAATCATTTGCCTAGTGCGAGATTCCGACTCGCCGACTAATCCCGCAAATAGGCGGCCAACATCCAATCGCAATAGGGGTAAATGCCAATGGTGGGCGATCGCTTTTGCCGTTAGAGATTTGCCCGTTCCCTGAATACCTACTAACAGTAATCCTCTCGGATGCGGTAAACCATACTGTCGGGCTTTTTCAGAAAAAGCGCCTCCGCGTCGCAGTAACCATTCTTTGAGATTATCTAAACCGCCGATGTCTGAAATATTTTCATGGGCTGAGTAGAAATCTAAAATTTGAGTTTGGCGGATAGTTTGGCGCTTTTCTTCTAAGATTAATTCTACGTCATCGGGTTGAAGTTCGCCGCGAGTAGCGATCGCCTTCGCTAACACCCGCCGAATCCTTTCGATAGAAAGTCCTTGGCAGGAACGCACCATTTCATCCAACAAGCGCCCTTCTAGAGGCTGTCCAGTAGCCATTAACAGGCGTTCTACCTCAATTTTGATTTCCGCAGCCGTTGGCAGCGCAAACTCTAAAACTGTCAATAATTCGCCCAGGTCATCGGGAATAGCAATCTGAGCAGAAATAATGACAATATTTTTAGGTTGAGATTTCAGGGATCGGGCGAGATTGCGAAGCTTGCGGGAAATCGAAATATCTTCTAAAAATCGTTGGAAGTCCCGTAAAATGAAGATTGCCGGAGCGGAGGCGGGCAGCTTTTCGAGAAATTCCAAAGCTTGTAGAGGATTGCGTTTGCCAAAGCCGAGATCGTTGGGGTTGCCTTGGTAGCCATCGACAAAATCCCAGATATAAACGGCTCGGTTTCCTAAATTTTTAGCAGAATGCGCGATCGCGACTTCTGCCCGCTCTTCCTCCCGCGTGGGAATGTAAATTACAGGATAGCGCGATCGCAGTAGCAGTTCAAACTCGTTACTAAAAGTGGACATTGTTAATTGTTATTTGTTAGTTGTTAGTTGTTAGTTGTTAGTTGTAATTTTTTAATTTTTTAGCTATGGGCGATCGATTGCCACTAACCACTAACTACTAACAATTAACAAAATATTATCCAGGTAATTGCTTTTTCAGAGCTTCTAAAGAAGCCCATCGAGCATCAGACAAAGGTTGCGATTTATCGACATCTGTGAGTTGAATGCCCCGGCACTTAGAGTCACACAACTTTCTCAGTGGCATTTCCAGACATATTTGCTGATATAGCCAATCTCCCGCCTCAAAATAGCCGTTAGGAGATAGAGTTTCTACCAAATCTTCTAAATCGACTTCGATTTCTCCCGCTTTTGACTCTACTGAACTTGCTGCTTCATCCAGCCAAATCATTTCCGAAGTATTAACTGCCAAACGGTGATTGTATTGTTTTAAACATCGATCGCAGGTGAGAGTAACAATTGTTTCTGCCTTCGCCCTGACATCCAGATAAGTCCCTTGGTGCGTCACTCGTAAATAGCCTCTTACAGGCGTAAGAGTTTCTAGATCCGGCAGTAACTCTTCAAACTGAATTTCCTCTTTCTGCTCTGTTTTTTTGAGTAGATGGGGGATATAAATTGCATCCATCTTAATACCTCGCCTTCCTCTTGCGATTTAGGATTTGGGATTTGCGATCGCTAGCAAATCTCAAACCCCAAATTAACTCAGCGCAACCGCACGACTAAGCGACGGTCTGGCTCTTGTCCTATGCTATAAGTTTCTAAATCGTCGCATTCGCTCAAAAGGCTGTGAACTTGACGACGTTCCGCAGAAGAAAGAGATTTGAGTTCAAATTGTTCTCCCGTCTGCCGCACTTGTGCTGCTGCCCTTTCTGCGATCGCTTGCAATTCCTTGAGACGACGCAATCTATAGCCATTCAGTTCAATTGTGTAACCCGTTGGTTCACCTTGCTCCTCAGAGATGTTGACAATGGTGTTACATAAATATTGAATTGCATCGATTGCCATACCCTCATAACCGATTAGAATTTCAATCTGAGCTGGTGTCAGGCTACTGTCATCAATAGTCAACCAGTAGCCATCTTCTTGATGGCTAGGGATGACGTTTGAGGTAATCTTGGACAGGCTGAGTAGTTTTTCTAACCATTCCTGTCCGCGCTGTATTTGATTCTCACTCATGGTTAGTATCAAGCCTTCTTCTTAGTACGTCCCGGCTCAAAAGGAAGTGCATCTTCTCCCTTATCTTTCTTTGCTTTCGCCTCAGCTTCATCTACTATTTTCTGGAGATTGTCCGGTAATGGTTCCCGTGACAAAATAAAAGCCTGAACGGTTTGAAAGATGTTAGCAACCAGCATATACATCAACACACCTGCTGGCAGGGGAAAGAACAAAAACATCCCAGAAAATATCACGGGAGTGAGTTTATTAATTGTCGCCTGCTGGGGATTATCATTCGGCCCTTGAGTTTGTCCAGAAAGGGTTTGGTTAACATACAAGCTGATACCAAAGCCCAGAATCATTACCAGAATATCCCAGTGAATCTTGCCGTCTGGATCGATCGCGCCGACACGGCCGAGGGCTTCAATAAATAGGAAGCCTTTGTTTGTCGCCAAACCAGGGATCGTACCTTGAATCGTTGCATCTCCGGGTTCTAGAGCTGTAATGTTCCCTTGTTCATCCACTTGCACCCGCTCTTCCCCTTTGATTACTTTCCAATGGGGGACGAGCGTATTTTGATCGTATTCTGCTGCTAGAGCCGCTAGCGGTTTGCCCTCAACTGTTTGAAACTCTAGATGGGTTTTTTCGCCAACTCCGAGTTTGTCTCCCCCTGGAAGTAAGCCGATAATCGGAGCGTGAACGCTATCGGCGATGTAAATATTTTGAGGAGGAGTTGCAAAAGCTTGCGGTTGTACCCGTTCGATCTGTTCTTGGGGTAGGACTTGGAGGTTAACGGTATAGTTAACATCAGAAAAAGGCGAACCTCGCAAAGTGGCAAATAAGGCAAATAGCACTGGCATTTGCACCAATAGCGGGAAGCATCCAGCTAGGGGATTGCCAAATTCTTTGTATACTTTGCTCATTTCTTCCTGCTGTTTGGCAGGATTGTCTTTATGTAGCTTCTGAATTTGCTCAACTCGCTCTTTCATCAATGGCTGCGCTACTTTCATGCGGCGCATATTGCGAAGGGAGCCTGCATTTAGCGGGTAAAGGGCAAAGCGAATTACAAGCGTCAGAGCTACGATCGCTAAACCGTAACTAGGCACGATCCCGTAGAAAAAATCTAGGATCGGTAGCATTAGGTTATTGGAGAGAAACGAGATACCAAAATCCATTAGCTTTGATTTAACTTAAGTGCTCTGAGTTTTCTAATTTAAAGTAGCTACAATCCTTGGGGATTAGTAGGTTTTGAAGTGACAGAAGGTAGGCGGTTATAGCCTAAAATTAAGGGTTTTACCTTAAAATTTGTCACTTAGAGGTTGTGAGGCTAGCTTTTTGAGCTGCTGGAGACAGTTTTTCATTTATGTAATCGTAGATTTCACGGAATCTAGGAATTGCCCGAAGTTCTAAGCGGCCACCATTTTTGAGGGTGACGACCATATCTCCGTAGGTGCCGAAACCGCGTGGTACTTTTACTATTTTGACAATTTCTGAGTAAACTATGTCCGTGCGATCGCCTCCCATCCAGCCGCCTGTCACTGAGATTCGGCGGTTGGTGATCCGGTAGCGCAGCCACAGCGATCGCACGATCGCTCCTACGGCTAGGGGTAAGCCAACTACGGTCATACCTAACAGTAGGTTAATCATCAAGTCTGCGATCGCCGGCCCGCCTTCATAAAAGACTTCCTCTTTAATTCCCATTTAGCACCTCCGCTTCTACCAACAACTGCTCTAATTCTTGCAGAAATTCACCATAATTGCACTCTTGGGCTGTAGGCCGAACTACAATTACTAGATTCCACCCAGGAGAGATGCGGGGCAACATCTGCCGCAGGGCGGCCCGAATCTGTCGCTTAATTCGGTTGCGGACGACTGAACGCTTGCTAACTTTGAGACTAATAGAAATGCCGATGCACGTTGCAGGCAAGGATTTCAAGTCTTTTTGCTGCTGAGCTAATTCGGCTTTATTTGAGTGCCGCAGAGCTCTTAATGTCAGATGGTGGGAATTGCGGCGAATTCCTTTGCGGTAAACGGCACTGAAGTCTTCTTTGCGCCGGAGTCGGTTGGCTGGGGGCAACATGGGGTCTGGTGGCAGAAACCTGGTTTCACTGAAGGCAACATTTAAGCTGCGTTTGGCACGAGAAACCGGGTTTCTGGTAAGGCGTTGCCATTCGCGAGGGATTTATTTCTAGACTGCTAAGCGATGACGACCTTTTTTGCGGCGGGCGCTAATTACGGCTTGACCGTTTTTGGTTCGCATTCTGGCCCGAAAACCTGATGTTCTTTTGCGTTTGCGGCTGGTTCCATGTAAGGTTTGCTGTGTCATCCCGATTCCTCCCGGCGAGCTTGTTTAAATTGCGTTAAAAGTCACAATCTTTGATTTTACTCTATTATGGCGCTACTTTCAATACTAAAAGTTGTAATTTACTTGGTTAGAGCCTTTGCCAATAATGTTGAGTTTGCTTGTATTTTAATGATTTTATGGAAAAATTAGAATTTAAGCAAGTAGAGATATTGCAAGTCATGGCGATCGACCCAGCAATTGCCATTAACTGGGATTGTTTAGTTTCACTCCTAACGACATTATTTAAATGATTTTATGTCAACTAATCCTAACTCTGACCCGACACTGGTAAATGTGATTGAAAAGCTAGACAAGCTATCAACTGATGTTGAGAGGCTATCAACTGATGTTGAGAGATCCAATGACAAATTCGATAACTATCAAAAAGCTACACAGTGGGTTGTGCAACTTGCTTTCAGTCTGATTGCCAGTGCTACTATTACTATAATTATTACTTCAATTCTCCGTAGGTAGCTGATGGCTTGGCGACTTGCTTCAACCTACGGATAGATTTTACTCCAGCTTTCCCAAGCGGATGTTCGCACAAAACTCCTCGCCTTGAAGGAATAAGCGATCGTTCACAATTTAATATAAAACTCAATCAAATAACTTTCTCCCCGCTCTTGACACCTTCGTACAGACCATGTAGTATATCAAATACTACACAAAGAAATTCTGCTTTTTTTCAGAAAGGTTAAAGGGAGAAGGAAGAGCAATATATGAATAACTCTCGGTTAGTTAAAATCAGCAAATATCTCAGTAGACATCTTCGGCACACACCAGAGCGCTTAGGCATAGAACTCTCTCCTGGGGGCTGGGTTGCTGTCGATCGACTCCTAGCTGCAAGCAGCGATCGCAATTTCCCTATTCAACTGGCAGAACTCAAAGAAGTAGTCGCAAAAAACGACAAACAACGTTTCTCATTTGACTCCACAGGTACTCTAATTCGTGCTAACCAAGGACATAGTATAACAGTTGATTTACAATTAGAGCCTGCTGTTCCTCCTGATGTGTTATATCACGGAACTGGAAAAGGCGCAGTCGAGTCTATTCTCAAGAGTGGAATTTGCAAAATGTCGCGACACCACGTTCATCTATCTGTTAATATAAAAACAGCGCAAAAGGTAGGAGCAAGGCACGGTTTACCAGTAGTTTTTACTATCGCCGCAGAAGCAATGCACGATCGAGGTTATACATTTTACTGTTCTGAAAATGGAGTTTGGCTTGTCGAGTACGTTCCGCCTGAATATCTAAAGCTAACCTGAGCCACAAAATTACTCCCGCACCTTGTAGATTAGGGGCTGCCATAATCTATATCGCGAAGGAAAGAAATATTCTACTAATCGCAGCATTCAACTACTGACAGATTAATAGTGTAAGGCCGCCACCCTAGCTGTAAAAAAATATCCAGAGGGCGGCGTTACCAAGAAGGGTGAGAAAGTCATATTAAATTTTAAAATTTAGTACCGAGGATTGGAAATAATGGGTTCAGGATACTTTAGCGATCGCCAAGACAATTCCCTCCAAAACAACCCTCAAAGTAGAGGGCTATTAGGCGCTGGTTGGCGACCATTATATAGAGAGTTTAACTTGAGTTACCTGTTGCATTTAGCAGCTAACGATCCCTTAGAACTCACTCAAAAAACTCTGGATATCGCCAGCGATGTCGCTGATGCTCTCGGTCGCAATCAATATAGTTGGTTCGCAAATATTTTAAATGTATTTTCTGAAAACACGCGCTATGAAATTGACGAATTTTGGAACTATATTACCCCCCAACCATTAGGCCCAGATTATCGGTACAAAGACATTCTGAGTATAGAAACTCCTGTTACTCAATTAGTGAGCCGCGATAGTATTCCCATCGATTACGTTCTCAACAAATTGCAGGAAATTACAATTTTCAAGGTTCTGACTTTGTTGGGTAAGCCCGAAATCGTTACCCAGTGCTTTATGGAGCGGCATTTTTATTACCCAACAGAGCGATTTGTAAGCTGGGATCGTCTGGAAGTTTTAGGCACTGTTTATGCTTTTTGGCCGCAACGCTCCTGCTGGCTGCAAATAGATGACTACGATCGCGGACGCAGGCGCTATACTTTGATGTCGAAAGATATCGCGCCGATGGTAAATAAAGCTACTTACAATCTGGCCGTCATCCTCAGTGGTTACAAAAGCCGGGTTGGACAAGTTCAGAGTCAATATCCAATTCGGACATTTCCCCCTGATATCCAAAATTTTACTGATACAGTGCAGCAGGCGGTACTCGATCGCAGCCAATTGGCCGTACTCGTCAGCGGAGAACCAGGGACTGGCAAAACTGCCTGGACGCAAGCTGTAGCCAAGGAAATTCTAATGCCTTTGGGGTATGTAATTTTTATCTTGGATCACGATGCTGTAGAAAATTTCGTACCGCCTAGCTATTTGGAGCGAATTTGTATTATTATTAATGAAGCTGATAATTTGGCACAAAATCGTGCCAGCGACGCAGCTCAGCGCAATAGTAAAACCGAGCACATTCTGAGTTTACTCGACGGAACCTTATACCAGAGTGTCATTGATGAAGATGGCATTCAAGTTCAGCAAAAACTCGTAGTTTTGATGACGTGCAATACGACTGACAGACTAGATCCAGCAGTTTTACGGAAGGGAAGGGTCGATTTTACCAGTGAATTTACCTACAAATTTGTCTGAGTAAAGAGGGCTATTTTCCCAGTAAATTTACTGAATTTTTGTGAAGCTTTGGTTCTCGAGTTTTGAGTCTTAATTCAGGATCTCAGTAAATGCCGACGCGCAAAAACATCAGGTTGCATCTAGGCGGTTTTCTCAGACGACGCTGCAAACAAGCACTGAACGGGAAAATCTGCCGACCTGTTTTGCTGCTTATTTTCAACAATCTATTTTTGATGGGCTTTAGTTCTACTTAATTCACCGGAAAAGCGTTCGCGAACTGCGTAACTGCTCAAAGGCGAGTGAGCTCGCTTTCAGTATTTCGATGGTGACAACGATGGCGAGGGCAATTGCCATCGGGTTTGAGAGATAAATCAGACCAAATATCCATAGACAAGCTTATGTCGGAGATGCTATTAATAAGGGGTTAGACCCCCTATAAGTTAAACCCATCAACTCAGTGACCAGAGAAAGCTGGGGTGTCTCAATTAACATCCCAGATAATTTTTAAACATGACCGACAAGGAGGGCATCCCAAAAGTGCACACAAACCAAGCTCAGCCGACAATTCCGGTATTGGCGACTTACACCAATGGGAAGACCCTGACTGCGAACCAACCTCCAGAGATGGTCATGTCTGAGAGTGAGGACAGATTTCGCCGATTTGTAGAATACATACCCGCAGCCGTTGCTATGGTTGACCGCGAAATGCGCTATCTAGCCGTTTCTCGGCGGTGGCAAAAAGATTACGGCAACAGCAGCTACGATGCGATCGGCTGCTCTCATTCCGAACTCTTCCCCAACCTCCCCGATACTTGGTGGCAAAACGCCCAAGCTTGCCTAGCAGGAATCCTCCCGGAGTGCGAATCAGAAACTTTCATCATACCCAACGGCAAAATTGAGTGGGTGAAATGGGTATTTCAGCCTTGGTATAGCAGCGACGGTGCGATCGGCGGCCTGATACTCTTCACCGAAATCATCACCGAGAGCAAGCACCTAGAAGAAGCGCTACAGCTAACTCAATTTGCGATGGATCGCGCCGCCGATGCCGTCTTCTGGATGACCTCAAACGGGCAACTTTGCTACGTCAACGAAGCCGCCTGCCATTCGTTACAATACTCCCGTTCAGAACTGCTACGACTCAGCATTCACGACATTGACCCCGAATTGTCAGCAGAAACATGGCCAAACCATTGGAACTTAGTCAAACAACAAGGTTCCTTCACCTTTGAATCTCGCCGCGAAACCAAACGGGGTCGCAGTTTTCCCGTAGAAGTAACTGTCAACTATTTAGAATTTAATGGTATTGAGTATCACTGCGCCTTTGCCCGCGATATCACCGAGCGCAAAGCAGCACAGGCAGCACTTTTAGATGCTAAAGAACAACTCCAAGCAGTATTAGATGCTGTACCGGGATTGGTTTCTTGGGTAAGTTCCGATTTGCGATACTTAGGCGTAAACAAGCATTTAGCCGCTGCTTACAAATTATCAACCCATGCTTTTGTCGGACAAAAAGTAGGGTTTTTAGAGACTAGCCCCAAATTTAACGATTTAGTTTACGAGTTTTTTGCTAGTCCAGATTGGGCTAGTTCTAAAGAAGTAACAGCTACTGTTAAAGGAGTGTCCCGCACTTATTTAATCGTCGCTCAGAAGTACCATCAAGGTAGGGCTGCGGTATTTGTCGGTTTAGAAATTACAGAGCGCAAAAGGATGGAAGCCGCCATGCGCCGGTCTGAAGAAAAGTATCGCGCATTGACTAGGAATTTCCCTAATGGCGCGGTAATTTTATTTGATTCTGACCTCCGCTTTACTCTTGCTGAAGGGACGGAATTAGAAAAAATTGGTCTTTCTCAAGAGTTAATGGAAGGCAGAACTCTTTATGAAGTTTTCCCTCCCGAAGTTTGCGAACAAGTTGAGCCTCAATATCGAGCTGCACTGGCAGGACAGCCAACGGTTTCAGAAATGACTGTAGCTAATCAGGTTTATTTAGCTCATACTCTACCTCTGATTAACGAACATGGAGAAGTGTTTGCAGGGATGACCATGACACAAAATATCACTGAACGCAAACAGGTACTTTTAGCTTTGCAGGAATCGGAAGAGCGTTTTCGGCACCAAGCTGAGGAGTTGGAACAGACGCTTTCAGCATTGCAACGTACTCAAACTCAATTGATTCAGACTGAAAAAATGTCTTCTTTGGGACAGTTAGTTGCAGGTGTTGCTCATGAAATTAATAATCCCGTGAATTTCATTTCTGGCAATCTTACTCATGCAAGTCACTATACTCAAGATTTGATTAGGTTGGTAGAACTTTACGATCGACACTATCCAAATCCGGTGGAGAATATTGAAGCTGAAAAAGAAGAAATGGGTTTGAATTTCTTGAAGAAAGACTTGCCAAAGCTGCTGGATTCGATGAAAGTGGGGTCAGAACGTATCCGAGATGTAGTGAGAAGTCTGCGCCATTTCTCCCGTTTGGATGAAGCTGATATGAAGCCAGTGGATATTCACGAAGGTTTAGATAGTACGCTGCTAATTTTGCAAAATAGACTCCAAGCTAAGGCGGGACGACCGGGGATTTCTCTGATTAAGGAGTATGGAAAATTGCCGCGCATTGAGTGTTATGCAGGGCAACTAAATCAGGTGTTTATGCACTTGTTGACTAATGCTATTGATGCTTTGGAGGAGGGATTTACAGTTAATGGTAGCAGACGTGGGAAAGAAAACTCACCGCTAAGCCATATAATTGAGATTCGTACTGAAGTTGTGAATGATCGGGGGGTGGCGATCGCAATTAAGGACAATGGGCCGGGTATGACGGAGGAAGTTCGCCGCTGCATTTTTGACCCGTTGTTTACTACTAAGCCTACTGGGAAAGGTACTGGTTTGGGGCTATCTATTTCTCACCATTTGGTGGTTGAGAAACATGGCGGCGAGTTGCAATGTTTTTCTGAGCCTGGACAGGGTACGCAATTTGTGATTACAATACCTTTTAGGTAATTGCTAATTGCTAATTGCTAATTGCTAATTGCTAATTGCTAATTGCTAATTGCTAATTGGTAAATAACAACTAACAACTAACAACTAACAACTAACAACTAACAACTAACAAATGATAATTGAGTGGTTAAAATTTAGAGTTCCTGCTGAAAAATGTGAGGCTTTTATTCAGCGAGACGAAGAAGTTTGGACGGCTGGATTAAGAAGCTTCCCTGGTTTTCTAGGCAAAGAAACATGGGTAGATCCAGAGCGAAATGAGGTCGTATTTATGATTCGTTGGGAAACTAGAGAACAGTGGAAGTCTATTCCGCAAAATAAAATAGATGAAATCGACCAATTGATGGGGGATTTGCAGATGCCGATTGTTGAAGTTCGTGAGTATCAGGTACGGAAGTTTTTGCATTAGACTCAAGGAATATAGCAATTTTAGATGAATTGTGAGAATAGATTTTACTCAAGCAATCTTCATGGGTTTAAATTATCATCATAAATAATGACTTAGGTTTGCTATAGTTTTTAACCGCAGATACAAGCAGGTGAGTATAAAATTATCCGTGCAGAGTTGGATTTATCTGCGGTTAAAAGGTGAAATTAGGCAAATTTTTCTACTATGCGGATGAAAAAATTTACTGTTAAATAGCTTACTCCTAATACAAGAGCAACAAAAAGAGTAATGCTGAAAATAGAGCGAATTTGGTGAAGATATTTGTTATTTGAGTTCATTTTTTAAGTGCTGATTTTCAATTGGTATCAGAAATTGACATCATATCATATCATTTTATTTTAGTTTGTGCTGGCGTTAAGCGCGATCGCATCTCGTCTCCTCTCCTTCGTTAACAAAAGTCACGCGCTATAGTGTGGTCAGGGGTATCCGGGAGTTAGATTATTTGCAGTACTCTGTCAATGGCTACACTCAGGATTTTGCGGCGGGGGAGGGTGTGCTAGTCTGGCTGTCTGGCCCAGGCGCGGAATTTATAGATGCGATCGCAAAAGTGGTAAAATCCTCTTAAAGTCCCAAACAAGCTAAACGAGCTGTAGTCAAGCCTCATGCCAAAATTAAAATAATCAAAAAACTCTTGGGCTAACCCCTAGCGAGTATATGAGTTAATAAGGATAGAACCCGATGATCCCCCAAGTCTCGCAACAAGTTTATCAAAGACGGGAAGACACTATGACTCCTAAAGCCGTGCGGAAGCTCGACCCCTCACTCCCAAAAGTGAGACCAACTTCTCACAAAAGGCACTGGCTGGAGTTGGCTGAGTATGCTTCTCTCGGTGCATCTGCTCTCGGTTCCCTAGCTGTGGCGCTTTCGGGTCAAGCTTTTTATGGGGTGGCTCCCCTGACTTTGGCGCTTTCCCTCTCTGTTGCTAACCGCTATCGTTTTGAGCAGCAGAAGGTGGTTTCTCAAGATCCAGAAATTGCTGAAGTGCGGCGATCGCTAGAGAAAATGGAAAGAACAACCGTCGCGATCGTAGTTAAACTTCGCCAGCAATTATCAGCAGATATTGAGTCTCTCCGCCAGCAAATTGTGGCGATTCCTCGTTCAGAAAACTTTGACTCTATAGATTTTGAGCAACAGATTCTCAGTCTGGGTCAGTCAGTGTCTTCTCTACAAGAGATTGTAGCATCAGCTTTGATCGAAGTTCGACAGCAAGTAAGCGCGGAAGTGCAAGCTCGATCGATCCCAGAAGCCGCAGATATAGAACCGATCCGGGAAGCGATCGCGCAACTGCAAAGCATGACTAAACACTTGACAGAAAATGCACTCACCCAAGAAGATTGGAAGGTTTTAAATACCAGGTTTTTATTAATTCAAGAAGCGATCGCAACTCTCCAGAATGATGTGCAAACTATCTCTCCCCAAACTGGAGAAGATTTATCGCTGATCGCCGCCAAAATTAACCGTTTAGAACAAGAGCAGCAAGAAGTTTTGAAACCTCACCTCAAGCGGTTAATTTATGTTGTCAAGCAGTTGCAGCAAACAGAA
>NZ_CACA01000353.1:0-42704 GCF_000180455.1 Kamptonema sp. PCC 6506 | reverse complement strand
GGGGNNNNGGGGNGNNGGGGNNNNGNGGNNGCGGGGGAGCGGGGGAGCGGGTGAAGAGGGAACAGGGGAGCGGATGGAGAGGGAACAGGAAAGACGAAGATTTCCCCTCTGCTCCTCTGCCCCTCTGCCCCCCTGCTCCCCCGCTCCTCTGCCCCCTATCCCTTAAGCCTTTGGAGCTTTTGACTTTTCGGCTGGAACGTTGTTGTGAGCAACTTTGCCATTATTGCTGTTACCGTTACCGTTGCGGGGTTGGATCACGCCGTAACCGCCGTGATGTTTGCGTTCGTAGATCACGTTAATTTCACCAGTTTCGGCATTGCGGAACATATAAAAGTCGTGATCGATGACTTGTAACTGTTCTAGTGCTTCTTGCATGGTCATCGGCGGCATGGCAAAATACTTGCTTCGCAATACTTCGCTGGGAAGTTCTGGTGTGCGATCGCCAATCAGATCGGAGACAACCGGCTCCTCTGCTACGACATCGCCCACTTTAGGATTAGTATGGGTTTTGTCTTGACGTTTTTCTTTAAATTTCCGCAGTTGACGAGCAATTTTATCTGCTACTAGGTCTATGCTGGCATAGAGGCTTTCGCTGCTTTCTTCTGCCCGGATCACGCTACCGTTGGCGTAGATTGTGACTTCGGCAGTCTGCTTAGTATTGATTCGCGGGTTGCGAGCTACGCTTAGGTGTACGTCCACCTCCGTAGTCAATGTCTGAAAGTGGTTCACGGCTTTGTCAATTTTTTGATTGACGTATTCGCGAATCGCATCGGTAATTTCAATATTTTTACCCTGGATAACAAGCTTCATAAAGCCCCTCCTTACTTAATCTGGGTATAGTTTTACAGTAGCACTTTGTATTCTGCAAAACAGATCGCTTTAGAATCTTTTGCATCCCTTGACAATTCTTGATTTTAGTTGACTCATTTTGCATCAAAATCCTATTGATTTTTTGGATGTTTCCTACTACTCTGTCTGAATCAGTTTTTGCTTCTGTACCCTGCTGGCTAATTAATCAGGGAGAAGTGCCTTATGCTATGGCTTTGGAGGTTCAGCGGCGGTTGGTGCAAGAACGTCGCGATCGCCCGGATTTATTAGATGTGTTAATTTTGCTGGAACATCCGCCGGTCTATACTTTGGGACAGGGTGCGACGCTGGAGTTTGTTAAGTTTGACCCGATGGTTACTAATTGGGAAGTACACCGAGTGGAACGGGGGGGCGAAGTGACTTATCATTGTCCGGGACAGTTGGTGGGCTATCCGATTCTGAATTTGCGGCGCTATCAACAAGATTTACACTGGTATTTGCGACAGTTGGAAGAGGTGCTGATTCGGGCGCTGGGGGTCTGGGGTTTGCAGGGCGATCGCATTCCTGGTTTGACTGGTGTCTGGGTGGAGGGGCGCAAAGTGGCCGCGATCGGTATTAAAGTTAGTCGTTGGATTACGATGCACGGCTTTGCTTTAAATGTTTGTCCCGATCTCCAAGGTTTTAAGGAAATTGTACCTTGTGGTATTTCAGATTATCCTGTGGGTAGCTTAGCTGAGTTTGTCCCTGGCATTGACCTGGATCGAATGCGGCCAGTGGTTGCGGCTAGTTTTGCTGAAGTGTTTGGCGTAGAGTTGATTGCATCAGCTTGGCCAGAATGTTGAAGAAGGAAGAAGGAAGAAGGAAGAAGGAAGAAGGAACAGGGAAAAATGCTTATACAGTAAGGTTTTTAGTCTTCTGAAGAGGACTTTCACTTTCAGGAGTTACCCACTTAGACCAAAGAAACCGGGTTTTTTACCAAATCTGCGGGCTCGAACGAAGTATTTTCGTAAAAAACCCGGTTTCTGGGCCCTCATGTTTCTTGTATAATTACTTTTAGCGGAGATGGTAAAAAGTTGGGAGGGGCTTTCCAAAGCGATCGCACGATCTCATCAGCCCTGAAAATGAAAACAAACCCATCGATTCTAAAATTAAAACTATGTCAGATTTACCCTCACTGCGCGATCGCAATCTAGCCCTGATCGATCGGATCGTAGACATCACCCTTAAAGGTCAAATTCGCTCTAAAGAGCAAGTATATCAAATCCTGATCCAAGAAATCAGCCCCGGCAGCGGCGAAATCTTTGAACGCTGTCTCGCGGAACGCTTGGGCACTATTGAAAACCAACTCAAAACAGACAAAGACGAGTTCAAACAAGCTAAAGCAACTCGCAGTCTGAGAGCTCTCAAAACCATTCAAGGCGAATGGGAACGCTGGCAAAAAGAAAACCGCGTTGACCGTGCGATCGCATCTTCAGTGCAACAAATCATCACCGCCGAACCTAACAATCGCCTACTCACATTATTACAAATCATCGATCCCAACCGAGAACACCCCCTCACCCTCGAACAATTACAGCAATTAGCCAAAGCACTGCAACAACAAATGCTGCAAATTGCTAATCCTGACACAGAACAAGACGTACAACAAATCATCGTTGGCATCACTAAAGGTTTAGCATCATGGCAGCGATTAGAACCCGATCTCGTAAGCTGGATTTATCAACAACGGCAGTTAGGATTTGCCGGCACTGCTGAACAAAACGGCCCTTGGGCATTATGGGCAAAAAAGGTAAATAGTTCCTTCCCACAAGCACTATTTAACACAATTTCCTTTAATCATTCGATCGCCGAATTTGCGGCAAAACAAGGTAATATAGAACCAAGTTATTTAATTGAACTAGCCGTAATTTTACAATGTTTGCAACGGGGTTTAGTGGCTTGGTTTGACAAACTGATTTACGACTCCAAAGTAGGGGCAAAACTTTCAATTTCTACTTTTTTAACCTTTGCAGCCATCTGGTGTCAATTAGCCAATGGCTTCAATAATTCAACTCGCAGCGGTGAAATTTTAGCAAATAGCTGTTTCCAGCTAACGCTGCAAGTTCTGCGGGCATTTTCCCAACGCGACTATTTCCCGCTTTACGGCGGAGTTTTTGCCTCTTTTTCCGGCGAGTATTTGCGGAATACTTTAGAGTATTTAGATGAACCCCTACGGCGTGTGGAAGGAACCCAAGCTAAAGCTAGGATTCTTACACTTATCGGTGCTTCCATGCGAGCGATGGGACAATACGATCGGTCTATTAACTTCCATCAACAAGCATTAGAAATTGCCCGCAAAGAAGGTGATAAACCCTGTGAAATTGCCAACTTAAATCACCTTAGCCGCACTCATGTAGCTCAAAAAAATTATGAAGAAGCTATTGATTTCAGTCAGCGGGCGTTAATACTATCCCGTCAAAGCGGTGATAAATTAGGAGAAGTAAATGCTTTGGCTAATTTAGGTTATAGCGAAGTGTTTAAAGCTCGACAATTGCAAGAAGTAGAACCAGAGATTTATGAGAGTGCGGTTAACTATTTGCAGCGGGGTTTGCAGTTATCTGAACAATTAGGCGATCGCCAAAGTCAAGCTCTTTGTTATAGTAGTCTTGGCATTGCTTACACGATTTTAGAACAACCCCAAGAAGCTATTAAATATCTGGCGAACGGCTGGCAATCTGCCCAAGTTTCGGGAGATTTGTATTTGCAAGGTTTGAATTTGGCTTATATTGCTCAAGCTTATTATAGCACGGAAAATTTGCAGAAAGCTGTTTTTACTGGCTGTTTGAGTATGTATCTTTTAGAGCAAATTGGTGCTAGCGAGTGGCGTAAGCCGGCAGGTTTGTTAATAATTTTACAAGGTCAATTGGGAGATGGGTTTGAAGCAGCGTTGAAACAAGAGCGATCGCAAATTATTCCTATAATTGGTGTTGATGGCTATGATTACATCCCGGAAATTTTGAAAAAATATCAGGAATCAATGGATTAGAGAAATTGTGATGTCTAATTTAGGGAGAATGAGTTGAGATATTACCGAAGGAATATATTAGGAAATATGGGAGTGGGGGAGCAGGGGAGGATGGGTAATTAGCCTGTCTTCCATTAGCCATTACCAATTACCAATTACCAATTACCAAATTAATCGGGATTTCTTTTATGCCGGCGGGGGTTCCCTCTTGCACCTGGTTTTCCCTGGGATTTATACCAACGATACCACTCTTTAGAACTGCGGATGGCAAACCAGAGGAGCATTAAGGCAATTAATCCACCTTGTCTTGGTGCATCAAAGGCAAACAGAACTAAAGAGATACAGAGAGTATCTTGGGCAAAAATTACCCAGATTGGTAAACCCCGCAACCGATAGAACCAGCCGGCTTGAACCAGTTGTAACACCAGTGCCAACAAACCGCCAACTACAGCAATTATCCAAATTAGCCAACTATCAGCAGGATTATCGTCTATTAGCATCACCTGTGCGATCGCCACTCCCATAATTGCTCCCACAATAGGGCTCAAAAAGAGCTGAAAAATTTGTAGAATGCGCTGACCTAAAAGATTTTTGGAAGCAAATAGCTCAAAGAGCGACCAACTTACTAAAACTCCTACCACCACTTGGGGGTGGATGGCAGACAATAAGGGTACTTGCGACCACAGATTGTCGCTTCGCAACAGACCAATTAAAAGGAGGGGTAGGGCTATTCTCATACCCCCTGCCGCAGACGCAGAGAGGGCGGCTAGGAGTTCAATCATAATGACAATTCAGCTTGTATAGCAACCGCTTTCAGCGGTTAGGGGCTAGGGGCTAGGGGCTAGGGGCTAGGGAAGAAGGGTAATAAGGGGAAGAAGGGATATAGAATCAATGGTTTCATGAATTCAGAACGTCCTAACCGACGAAAGCGGTTGCTATAAGTTCTTGATATTAATTAGTAATCTGATGACCCTAAGAACGTGCTTTAAGTTGAACTTTACTGCTTAGAGCGCAATTGAGCCTAAACAGAAGCCGATGCTTTAAGTGTATATTCTCAATACCTGGTTGACTGTTAGGGAGATTACACATTAAGAGTAGTACGAATATAAACAACCGCCCAGATGGTGATTCCCCTTCTTTCACTACGAGGTAAAGATACCGCCAAGATGGTGGCTTTACATGAGGCGTGCGTAAGTCCTATTTTACTCTCCCTGTACTGACACAAGAGAGGGGAGTTACCATGAGGTGGAAATTTTTGCTCCTTGAGTATCGAGGGAAAAAGATCGCACTACTGATACTCATTTTAGCTTTTAACAAGGGGGCTTTTCTTCAATTAACAAAATAATTACTTGCGGCTCCTTCGCCGGAATTATAGGTGTGCAAATAATGCGGCAGTGTATGGTTCGACCCCGGCGGTTGACAGCCTCCACAATTATTTCTTGGCTTTTATTGGTTCCACTCTGACAGGCCCGAATTGGTTGCCGCAACTGCTCCATTGGTAAACCTATATCCAAGTCAAAAAAGAAACGTCCTTGAACTTCCTCTATCCGCAGACCCCACATTTCCTCTGCGATCTCGTTCCAAATCTGCACGCTCAGTTTGTTGGTTAAAACCACCATCGCTACCCGCAAGCTACTTAGGCTGGAGTGCATGAAGGTGTTGACTCGGTTTAGTTCCTCCGTCCGCTGTCGTAGTTCGTCGTTAGTTGCTTGCAGTTCTTCATTAGAAGACTGGATCTCTTCGTTCATAGTCTCCAGTTCTTCGTTGGTACTCTGCAATTCTTCGTTAGTAGTTTCCAGTTCTTCATTGGTACTCTGCAATTCTTCGTTAGTAGTTTCCAGTTCTTCATTGGTACTCTGCAATTCTTCGGAGGCAGTTTCTAACTCTTGGGTATAGCGTTCTAATTCCCGCTGCAACTGCTTGTAGCGCGTCACTTCTATAAAGTCGATGCACGCACCAAAGGTATCTCTATTGATATCCAATAGGGGAGTTACTTCAATGTCAAAATACTGGGCCGGCTGGTTGGTCTTGGCGAGTTCGACACTGCTAATTTTGACGGGTGTGCGTTCGGTATAAGCTTGTTGCAGGGGAGATCGCAAGTCGGCGGGTCGATAAGAAACTTCTAAATCCTGCAAAGGCCGCCCCACGTCCTCTATTTTGATCTCAAACAGCATCCGCGCCAGCCGATTTGCCTTTGTTAGATTCCCGTGCATATCTACTATCATCTGAGCGATCGGCTGGCATTCAAAGGCTTCGTCGCGCAAGCGAACGATCCCTGCCCGCAGACTGTTATCCTCGATCGTGTCCGAGTCGGACATAACTAGCAAACGATGCCGTAGGTTGATATTAGGCAATTTGCTGAAAATCCGATACTTGAGATTTTCTGGGGTGAAGAGGTTGGCATGAGTTAAAAGCATTTCTGCTTTGCCTACAAATAGAAAGCCTATATCATTGAGGGCGAAGTGAAATCGGGCGAGGATGCGCCGCTGAGTATCCGAGTTGAAATACATTAAGGTGTTGCGGCACACTAGCAAGTCTAAGCGCGAAATCGGTGCGTTCAAAATTAAGTCGTGGCGACCAAAAATCACGCTACGCCGGAGTTCTGTAGCGAAGGTATAATTGATGCCGGTTGGTTCAAAGTATTTGTCGCGGAAGGTGTCGGGAACATTTTGCAATTCCCTCGCTGAGTAGGTAGCAAGGCGGCCTTTGATTAAAGCTGCTTCGTCTAAGTCTGTGGCGTAGATTTTTACTTGCGATCGGAATGCTTCTAAGCCTAAAGCTTCGGCCAAGACGATCGCTAAGGTATAAGCTTCTTCCCCGGAGGCGCATCCAGCGCTCCAAATTCGGATTGGTTCGTTCCCTAATTTGGCGCTGAGAATGCGAGGGATAATTTCTTCGGAGAGGCTCTCCCAAGCTGGAGTATCTCGAAAGAAGGTGGTGACGTTGAGTAGTAGTGTGTCGAATAGCTGGCTGAGTTCTAGGGGGTTGACTTCTACGTAGTCGAGGTAGTCGTGAAATGACTCGACTCCTACTTTCGCCATGCGCTTTTTCATCAGTCGCATCAGGCTGGGGCGTTTGTAGCCGGTGAAGTCCAACCCGCGATCGCGTTTGAGATAGTTCAGCAAACCTTCAAAGGCTGAACTTTGGTCGTCACTGTTCATAAAATCAATCTGCCTATATTCCCTGTGGCTACTAAGTTTTTTAAAGCTGTGGAAATTTGAGTTAGTGGGAGCACCCAATCGACGCAACCAGTCTCAATGGCTGCGGCTGGCATTCCGAAGACTGCCGATGTCGCTCGATCTTGGGCTATTACTTTGCTGCCAGCTTGGTTGAGGACTTTTACTGCTGCTGCACCATCGCTGTCGCCTCCTGTCAACACAACTGCGATCGCTCTCTCTCTATATACTTCTGCCACCGTAGAAAATAATATCTCGGCTGCGGGACGGAGAAAATGTATTTTTTCTGATTGGCTAAAACCGATAGTTTTATCTAGTTCGACTCGCAGGTGAAAATTGGGCGCAGCTATGTAAACTGTGCCAGGATTCAACGTTTCTCCCTCTTCAGCTTCTTTGACGAGTAAAGCTGTGCGGCGGTTGAGGATTTGGGCTATTAAGCTCTGGCGGTGGGCAGGAATGTGCTGCACAACTACGATCGCTGTGGGAAAGTCCGCCGGTAGTTGACCCAGGATCGTGCTCAAGGCTTCTATGCCTCCCGCTGAGGAAGCAATTGCTACGATCTCAAACCTACAGCTAGAGGGATTTTTCGCCTCTAAAATTCCTTCGTCTTGGTTTGAGCGACCTGCTATACACTGTTTTTTATCTTCGGGTTCGCTACTCAAGATTGGTTTCCTTAAAATAAATTTCTCTTGAAGCTATATACATTATTCTGTCATAGTTATATATAAGCAGGCTAGTTATCCTATAATCCTATATAAACAGGCTAAATCATCTTTAGGATCTGGGGTTGAGCCTAAACGTGATGTCTTTAGAAGATGAGGAAATTTATATTTTCTTAATGTTGTTTATTTGGTATCTAAATTTACCATCAATTGTAACATTTTGAATATTTGGTAATTTTGAGTAAAAACTTTATAGTTAAATACATCATCCAATTGAACATGAGTTGGGCGTTACAGCCTCAAAATTATGGAAACAGGGATTTTTGAGAAATATCTAGAAACTTCCAGACAACGGCTGGAGTTAATGATGCAACGGGCTGACAAATTGCCGAAACCGGTTGGGGATTTGTGGCGGCAATCTGAGGAGTTTCCAGCTCAGCAAGAACAACTTTTGCTGGAGAGTTTGGAAGAACTTTCCATTGCTCTAGAAGAGTTGCAGGTGGCTTCGGAGGAACTGCGGCAAGTCAATGAGGAGTTACTTGCTAGTCGGCAGGAAATAGAAATTGAGCGGCGGCGCTATAAGGAGCTATTCGATTTGGCCCCGGAGGGTTATTTGGTGAGTAACTTACAAGGGGCGATCGTGGAAGCAAATTTGGCGGCGGGGGTAATGCTCAAGGTAAAGAGCGATCGCTTGGCGGGCAAACCTTTGAGTCTGTTTGTGGCAGAGTCGGAACGCCGCAACTTCCGCACGCAGCTAAACTTATTGGTGCAAAAAGGTGGGAGTACGAAAAATTGGCTGCTTACTCTTCAACCCCGCAAAGGGGAGCAGTTCCAAGCGGTTGTGACAGTAACACCTATAAAGAATGCAGGGGGGGAGTTAGAGGGGCTGCGGTGGGGACTATTTCGATTGCCAATAGAGTGTTCGGGAGAGCCATCTGAGGCGGTTGTGGAGGAATTAGAGGAAATAAATAGCAAATTTGCTAGTTTTGGGAGCGAAGAGTACTCAGCAGTGGCTTTAGAGATTGCTAGAGAGGAAAAACAGCAGCGACGCGCTCGTTTATTTCGGATTTCCTTTGAAAAAGCTGGAGTTGGGATGGCGCTTTTGGATAGAGGCGGATATGCGATCGAGAGTAATGAAGTGATGCAAGGGATTTTAGGTTACAGCCGACAAGAGTTGCGGCAGATAAGTTTAATGAAGTTGACTCATCCAAGCGATCGTCAATTTGACCGCGAATTTTTTGAAGAATTGATTTCTGGTAAACGCGATTTCTATCGAGTGGAGAAGCGCTTGTTGACTAAAGATCGGAAAATAAAGCAGATAGCCCTGACGATTTTCTTAATCCGAGATGGAAATTTCACACCATTATTAATGGGTGCTGTTATTCACGAAATACCTGAAGATAGGAGGCTTAATTGTAATTCGGAACTTGAGTTTGAATCTAGGGTGAGCAGGTTTTATAATTTGTCCAGAAATAGCTTGTGAATTGTTAACTATTAACTGTGAATTGCTAACTGTTAACTGTTAACTGTTAACTGTTAACTGTTAACTGTGAATTGCTAAAGAAGGTGCGTAAGATCGTTCGGCGATTGAAATCGCTACTACACAAACAAAGTAAGATCGTTCGGCGATTGAAATCGCTACTACACAAACAAAGTCCGCCTACGCGGACTAAAGAATAAAGAGCTTATTTAAGCTGGATTTGGTGCGATCGGCTAAACCTGCTCCTTGTATAGCAGGAGGCAGGAGGCAGGAGGAAAATACAATCAGAGAAAGGATTTAGGCGATCGAGAATGTCCTAACCGTTGATTCTATTCCCCTTCTTCCGCTCTTCCCCTAGCCCCTAGCTAAAGTTGCCGTCCACCAAACAAGCGATCGCGAGTATCTTAAATTTAGACAGAAATGGTTGCTCCTTGAGTATCGAGGGAAAGCGATCGCACTTGTGCGATCGCTCCCTCTTGTTGCCAAGCATCTGCCATTGCTGCTGCTACTGCTGTCGCCACCTCCCTAGTCGCTAAAGCTAAAAGCGTGGGCCCTGCGCCGCTGATGACCATTTCGTAAGCGCCTGCTGCGATCGCCGCTTCCCGGACTGCCGAATATCCTTTAATTAAAGATTGACGGTAAGGCTGATGAATTTTATCTTGCATTGCCGATCGCAACCAGTCTGCATTCCCAGTCGCTAACCCCCGCACTAACAAACCCAGATGGGCAGCATTAAAGATCGCATCGGCTTTGCTATACTCTGTGGGCAAAACCTTGCGAGCTTCAGCGGTAGATAGTTCAAAATCAGGAATAGCAACTATTGGAACAATATCTGAATGCCAAGGGATATCGCAAATTTCCCAATTGCACCCCCCCTGCCCCCCCTTGCTAAGGGGGGGTTCTGAATTTAGCCCCCCCTTACTAAGAGGGGGTTCTGAATTTAGCCCTCCCTTACTAAGAGGGGGTTCTGAATTTAGCTCTCCCTTACTAAGGGGGGGTTCTGAATTTAGCCCTCCCTTACTAAGAGGGGGTTCTGAATTTAGCCCTCCCTTACTAAGGGGAGATTCTGAATTTAGCCCTCCCTTGCTAAGGGGAGATTCTATAACTTCGGCATTTAGCCCCCCCTTACTAAGGGGGGGGTTGGGGGGGTTCTCCTTTAGTAGCAGCAAGGCGACACCCGCCGAACAAAGCGGGGACAACATTATCGGGATGGCCTTCGATCGCGATCGCTAACTGCATCACTTCTACGGGAGTCAGAGGTTCCCCAGCTAAATAATTTGCCCCGACTAACCCACCTGCGATCGCCGTTGCCGAACTTCCCAAACCCCTCGCCAGGGGTACTCCCAAACTAATCTCAATTGCCACTGAAGGGGGTGACTGACCGAGATATTCGTATAATTTCACAAAAGCTTGATAAGCAAGATTGCTATCATCAGTTTTGACTTTTGCAGCTTCTGTACCTGTGGCGGTAATTCTGAGCGTTTCCGCTTCTTGTAATAGGGAAAAGTTGAAATGATTGTACAGAGTCAAAGCGGCCCCGATGCAGTCAAAACCAGGCCCTAAATTGGCAGTAGTAGCGGGAACAGTAACAGTGACAGTGGAAATAATAGACATTTTTTGAATATTCAATTAATCAACTAACTAGCATTGCATATAATTGGTTTCAGAAGGAAGAAGGAAGATAAAAGCGATGCCTAGCGATCGCGCAACGGGTAAGGACACGGCAATGCTGTTTCTCTAGAAACTTCCGTAAATTTTGTTACCCAAAAAGTTGAGCGATCCGGCAAGTAAAACCAGGTAGCAAAGGCGAAGTAAGTTCATCCTCAGCAAACAGAGTAGCAATTAACCTTAAACTTGCTTGTTCCCGTCGATAAACTTCTATTTGTTGTAACTGCCAATTCACAATCCAATATTCTTGTACTCCTCGCGTTGAATAGAGTCTGAGTTTCAACTCTCGATCGCGTCTTTCATTATCCGCACCAGGTGACAATACCTCTACAATTAACTCAGGTGCAGCAGTTAAATGTCCAGCTTCATCTAGCAAGATAGCTAAACGTTGATTACTCGCCCAAACTACATCAGGGATTACGTTATCGGCATCAGTAAAAATAATACCAGGATTGATTGCAGTTTGCCCTAAACCAGTAGAATGTGACCAAATATCAATGACAGAGAAAACTCTACCACAAACTTGTTGATGACCCCAATGTGGTGCTCTTGTCATAAATAACTCCCCATCAATAATTTCATAGCGATTGCCGTTATCTGGCAAGAGTTCCAGATCGGCGCTAGTCCAACGTACTCGATCTGATATAGATTGACTCATATAGATATTCCTTCTCGATCGTGTTAATATTCTAGCCTCAATTAGTCCTTGTCAAGCGGACGAAAGTTTGTGTGCCCGCGTTGCTGCGCGATTTCAATCGCCTAGATATTGTTAGCTACATTAACTAAGCGATTGAAATTGTTACTTCAAGATTGTTTTAGAAACAATCCGAGTTTTCTTCTTCTCACTTTCCGATAATTCCTCTCCAGACTGCAAGCGAGTAGCAGAAGTTTGCAATACTGTGGCTGCACTTTTATCGCCCATTTGTAAAGCTGTTTTAGCCGCAGTTTGTAGCATCGTAGCTGCACCAGCGCGATCGCCTTGCTGCAATTTTGTTTCAGCTATTTGAGTTTGTCGATATTTGGCTAAGGCAAAAATATGTTGCTGTACCTGTTGGTTGGGTGCTGGCTGATAAGCTCTCATAATATTAGCTTCAACTGCTATGGGATCGGATAGTAAAGCTTCACCAATGGCTGGGTCATCATAGCGGACTTGCAAGTGCGCGATCGCTTGCCTACCTTCTGGCAATTGTCCAATATAAAGATTAGCCAAGACTACTCGCTCTACATCCTTCATTAAATCTCCCAATCGTACTATCAAGCGATCGCCTTCTTTCTGGACTGGTAACTCGATCGTATCCGGGGCAACTTGAGCAATCGGTTTTAGTTCCGCTAACCGCACCTTTGGCAATAGAGAAAATAGTAAATAAGCATTAGTAAGCCCTACAGATTGAAGGCGGGTAAACAGGCGGCTAAATTCGTCTATTGCTTGTTCGGGACGCTGAATATAAGCAAGAGTACCGCCCGCTGCATCGGCAATTTTTTCTAAAATATCTTGATTCCAGTCATCGCCAAACCCTAGCGAATTCAGCGTCATATTGTAGTCAGCAGCTAGTTTTGCTAATTTCAAACAGCGATTGTTGTCGCCGTGTTCGTTTTCACCATCAGTCAATAAAAAAGCTTGGGAAACCGTTTCTGATTTGCCCTTACCCATTTCCTCAATTCCCAGTTTTAATCCCTCATCAATTGCTGTGCCACCGGAGGATCTTAACTTGTCAATTTGCTTTTTAATACTACCGGGGTCGTCAATAAATTGGTTGGGGACAATAACTTTAGCTTTGTGATCGAAAGCGATCACCGATAAGCGATCGCCTGGTTTCAATCTATCCACCAGTCGGCCAGCCGCCTGTTTGACAGTATCGAGGGGTCTGCCACCCATAGAACCGCTGTGGTCAAGGATCAGGCACAGATTTAAGGGTACGCTGCGATCGATCGCAGCGGCGGAGGCAGAAATCGAAATGGATAGCTGACGCTGCGTCGAGGGCACTGCTGCATCGAGGTTGGCATCATTGAGAGCGGACTGTAAACTAACTTTCATAAAGACCTCCAAAACGGAAACCCATCGCCTAAAGGCTAAGATTACGCTACTATTTCTTTAAGGATAGCTCCACCAGCTCTACCGACAACTCCGTATCAACTCACCCATTAAAGCTATGCAATCGTCTTACTATGGGGATGCGAACTACCGCACGCCCCCGCCGGATTTAGAATCGCTGTTGTTGAAGGAACGGATTGTCTATCTGGGGATGCCCCTGTTTTCCTCAGATGAGATTAAACGGAATGTCGGCATAGATGTCACTGAGCTAATTATTGCTCAACTGCTCTATTTGCAATTTGACGACCCCGAAAAGCCGATCTATTTTTACATCAACTCCAGTGGTACTTCTTGGGGAGATGAGGGCTATGCAATTGGCTTGGAAACTGAAGCCTTTGCTATCTGCGATACTATGAGTTACATCAAGCCTCCTGTTCATACAATTTGTATTGGTCAGGCGATGGGAACGGCAGCTATGATTCTGTCAGCAGGTACCAAAGGATTCCGGGCAAGCTTGCCTCACGCTACTATAGTTTTGAACCAATCTAAAACTGGTGGCAGAGGTCAAGCTACTGACATCCAAATCATGGCTCAAGAAGTCTTGTTAAACAAGAGAACTGTTGTGGAAATCTTCGCTAAAAATACTGGTCAAACTGTAGAGAAGATAGCCAAAGACATGGATCGAATGTTTTATCTGACACCGGCTGAGGCCAAAGAATACGGTCTGCTAGACCGCGTTTTAGAAAGTAGCAAAGACTTGCCTAAACCTTTGGCTGCTCTCAAGTAAATTTTGTTCACCCTCATAAAACGAGTAGAGTCCTATGCCTATTGGTGTCCCTAGTGTCCCATACCGTCTCCCCGGTAGTACCTATGAGCGGTGGATTGATATTTACACTCGTCTCAGTCAGGAACGAATTATCTTTCTGGGTCAAGAAGTAACGGATGGTTTGGCTAATCGAATTGTTGCGTATTTGCTATACCTAGATTCTGATGATTCTACTAAGCCGATCTTTATCTATATCAATTCACCGGGGGGTTCTGTTACTGCTGGCATGGCTATTTTTGATACCATGCAGTACATTAAATCTGAAGTGGTTACTATGTGCGTTGGTCAAGCAGCTTCAATGGGAGCTTTCCTATTAGCAGCAGGGACTAAGGGTAAGCGGTTGGCTTTGCCTCACGCACGGATTATGATCCACCAGCCTCTTGGCGGTACGCGCGGCCAAGCAACAGACATTCAAATTGAAGCTAAGGAAATTTTGAGAGTGCGACAACAACTCAATGAAATGTTAGCTAAGCGGACGGGTCAAACTTTGGAAAAAATTCAGAAGGATACCGATCGCGATTATTTCATGTCTGCTGCGGAAGCGAAAGAATATGGTCTCATTGACCAGGTAATTGAGGAAAGGGTATAATCAGTTGTGGCGGGGAAAGTACCCCGCCCGCCTAGATTGGGGCTAAATTATAGTTGAGAATAAACAGGGATTATAGTAAGAGAAAAAAAAATGAACGACCAAATTAATAAACCCCTAGAAATATGGCTCAATGAAGATTTACTACTTCCTGAAGTCCGCGAAGTTCCCCTGCTAATGCACCTCAGCCCGCCGGAGACTAATCCAGAGTTACAGTTTTGGAATTTACTCAGGGATAAATTGCCGGAGTTAGTCAAGATTCACCGCTTTACAAACTTGGCAGATGCAGGGAAAATTGTGGTAATTCCACATTTTATTGCAAACTATTATCGTCTGAAAAAGGAAGATAAATTAGATAAATTCAGGCGTAAAGTATCAGCATCAAAACGGACTCTCGTCACTTTTTCAAACTGTTCGGAGTATAAGCCTTATCAAGGAGAAATATTTTTTGCATCGTCAACTTACAGAGATAAAAAAGAAAAATTAATACCCACACCCCAATGGATTTTTGACCTAGGAGAGAAGGCAAATATCCCAAAGCCATCAATTCCTACTGTCAGTTTTGTAGGAAATATTGAATATCCATCTCGACTAAATTCGCTTATATTACGTTATGTTAAATTTTCGGATTCTATGGTTAACTCGATGGCAGGGAGCATTTTTGTTAATCGGAATTTGAAGTTGACACAGCGAATGTTGATTGCACAATTAGTCAGAAAAAAAATAATTAATGAAGTGCGAAAAGCGAAAAATCTACAAACTTTTGTGATTGAAAGAAAAGGAGAATTTTATAGTCTACCACTAGAAGAAAAAAAGCGCCAAAGAGCCGAGTATATCGAAAGTATCGAGAATAATGCTTATATATTGACGATGAGGGGAGACGATAATGGGTGTTACCGACTCTGGGAGGTGATGTCAGCAGGGAGAATTCCCGTCTTGATTGATACCAATAGATTATTACCGGAGTTGAGCGGAATGAAATGGGAAGATTTTTGTGTGATAGTTCCTTTTTCGGAAGTGCATCGGATTGGAGAGTATATCCAAGCTTTTCACGATCGACTTTCGGAGGAAGAGTTTGCTGAGGTATGCCGCAAATCTCGCGCTGCTTTTGAACAGCTATTACCTCACAATTTTATTTTTAGGATTTTAGAAATCATTGCTAACAGCACCAACTAATGATATATTTTTATATGGTTTTGCCGTCTTAAAATAGATGGATATTGCAGATTATTATCGGCAGTTAGGGTTAAGATTAGGTGCGAGTTTGTCGCAAGTTAAGTCGTCTTATCGGCGGCTGGCGAGAGAGTATCATCCCGATGTAAATCCTGGGGATGAAGCAGCTAAGAATAAGTTTATTGCCTTGACGGAGGCTTATAAGTTTCTCTTGGATGTTGCGCCGCCTGATGTTCAGGAGGGGAAACAGTCTGTTTCGACATCCGCATCGGCGACAGTGCGGCCTCAACCACAGGCAGTTAAAGTAACTCGCAAAGAACGACCTATTGAATATAATGGGGCGCTGTCGGAAGCTGACCAAAAGTTGAAGCGGGATTCTTATTTACAGTTACAGCAGTTGCTTAAATATCAGAGGTTCCCGCGCGCGATCGCACTGGTGGAAGGTTTGGCCCAGCGCATTCCTGATGATTTGGAGGTGCGGCAATGGCAGGCGATCGCTTATCAGCGCTGGGGAAGGCACTTGATCGGCGAACACCAGGTTGATAAAGCGAGAAGTTATCTGAAAAAAGCTCTGCGGACTGACCCTCACAACCGTGCTCTCTGGGCGGAAGTTGAGCGGGATTTTCGCCGTTTGGAACGGATTTATTAACTTCTGGCGTTTTTCATTACCAGGAGGTACGCATTTTACTATTGCGGAATTGCATCCGCAGCAATCTCAGGGAGCGATCGCGACGATCGTAATTCTTTAGTGTCATCTCAATCAGTCTGCGATCGTCGCGTCGATCTTGAGCGATATTCAGGAGGAGCGACGCTTTACTCATCAAGCGATCGAGGCATTGCTACCCCTAAAATAGAGTAGCTAAATCCTCCTCCCATCCTCCCTATCCTCCCCCACTCCTCACACTAACATCACAATCCAGAACGGTTTGTTTACCAAAACTTTAAATAAGGGGTATAACCCCACATTACCAGAGTGGTATATTATGTTAGTTAGATGCACCCTGATGGCAGGGAGAGTCGCTAAGGTGGCTCTCTCTTTTTTTTGGAGGTTTCAAACCAGTAGGAAGTTCAAGAGCTGGGGAGAGAGATTGCTTTGTGGCTCTCCCTAACCTGTAGCGGCATCAGTAAAAGGCATAAGTCTTTTCCATCTTGCCATTCTAGATAACAAAAGCTTTCTCCCTTCTACTTATTATTTTCTTGCCGTAAATAGTGCAGTACAACCAACAACTTGAACTGAATAACTCGAAAAATTCGATGCTAATGCCTCTTTTAAATCTTCAACGTTATCCTGCCAATTAGTGAAAACACCAGTGTTGTTGTAAATGTGCATTACTATTCTACCTAAATAATTGTGCTTCACTCCAGAGCCGAGAACAGTCGAACCAAATAAAACCGCACCATCTTTCATCAAAGGTTTAAGGTACTCAAAGGCTACTGTTTTCGTCGCCAGAGTTCCAGGGAGACAGTGCAATAGGTAGTTAATGCCTATCGAATCAAACTGATTCGGTTCCAGGGGTAATGGTTCCAGCACAGATGCTTGATAGCAAGAGGGATTGTAGCGTTTAATCCGCTTTGATGTAAACTCTAAACTATTAGCATTTAGATCTAACAAACTAATTTTTGGCTGCTCAGAAGGAAAGCGACATTTATCCAAATAATATCCCGATCCAACTCCGACATCTAAGTGGCAAGCAGAAATATTTTTGTTGTAGAAATTGAGTAGCCTAGAATAAGAGCATTTCCACAAAAAACGAGCAGAAATTCCCACGATCTTGTCATATTCAGACAAAATATCTTCCGTGTAAACGGCTTGTCCTTTGATTACTCGCTCTTGGTTGATGGGAAAAGAAGTTGCATCCATGATTTTTCCTTGGTTGTTAGTTGTTAGACGATCTAAAATCCTTTACAATCGCCCTTTTTATTCTTTTTCTCTTTTCTTTTAGGACGAAAGTCTCTGTCACTTTAAATCAAGGTATGTAGTTACACTTTAGCGCTCTGTCGCATACATAAAGAGCACTTTAACGCAACTGCATACCTATTTATTTATGAGAATTAACGCCAGATGATGTTAAGGAGCGACTAAAAGGAGAGACTTGGTGATGTAGCAAGCTATTAGGTGCTAACTCGCGGCAAATAGTTTGTAAAACCTGTTCGCGATCGCTCTCTAAAAATAAGTGAGAACCGGCAACAGATTCAAGGTGGAAGCGGCTCAAAGTTTGTATACTCCATGCTGCCATATCTTCTTGGCTCACAAAGCGATCTTTGCTTCCCGCAAAAGCCGAAATCGGACAATCAAGCGGTGCATTATCTTTGTAAGTATAGCTCTCAAGAGCAAGAAAATCTGCCTTCATAGTCGGTAACAGCGCCTCCATCAGTTCAGTGTTTTGCAGCACTTTAGATGATGTTCCTAAACTGCGGAGAAACCTAGTCAAATTCAGAGGAGAAGTCAAATCGAGAGCTGGGAAAGGATTAGGTAATTGGGGAGCAATAGTTGCCCCAATAAACAAGTGAATTGGCAACAAGCCAAACCGATTGCGAAGGGACTTTGCTACCTCAAAAGCTAGCAGCCCACCCATGCTATGTCCGTAGAATGCAAAGGGCCGATCGAGCATTGGTTTCAGCACATCTGCCAAAACTTCAACTAACTCTGTAAATTCAGTAAAAGGCGCTTCGCTGATGCGGTTTTCGCGGCCAGGAAGCTGTATTGGACAGACTTCTATTTCTGGTGGTAACTGTGACTCCCAACTGCGGTAGGTTGAAGCGCCACCACCAGCGTATGGAAAGCAAAATAAGCGGATTTTTGCAGAAGTAGAAAACTCAGATTTATTAATCCAACTCAAATTAGTATCTTGAGGAACTGTCAAAGCTGCAATCTCAAGTGTTGGCAATAATTCTTCTATTGCTGGCGTTAGTTGAGAACTCATTTTTAGGGCTAGCTGAGTGATAGAAGGCCCTGCTATTAGTTCTTTCACTAGCAAGCTGATTTCCAAATCTTTCTCAATCTGATTTTTGAGTTCGACGACCATTAAAGAATCAAATCCTAACTCCCTTAAAGACGCTTCGAGGCAGACTTCAGATCGTTTTACTCCCAATCCCCGGACTACTTGCTGACAAAGATAAGACTCTAATAAAGAAGGGCGATCGCTATTTTTGGCAGTTAATATTCTATCACGCCAAGTTACTTTTTGGGAATTTAATCCCGCCGTAGATAGCGCCAGATCTGCTTCTTCAAAGATGGAATGCACTGGTGCAAGTGAGGTCTGCTGTTCGCTGACTATTACTCTTGCTGCTGGCTCAATCCAATATCTTTGGCGCTGGAATGGGTAAGTAGGAAGTAGCACTCGGCGACGGGAATAGTCTTGGTCAAATGCCGCCCAATCCACATCGGCTCCATGAACGTATAATGCTTTTAAACTCGCAAGTAATTGCTGCCAGTTGGAGCGTTCTTTGTGAAGTGAAGACAACCAAACTGCTGTTGTTTCTGGGAGGCATCTGCGCCCCATCTGGATTAATGGAGAGTGAGCTCCAATTTCAAGGAAGATATCAATTTGTAGAGCTGAAAGTGTATTGATTCCGCTTTCAAAATTGACAGGTTGCAGAATTTGATTGCACCAATATTCAGCGCATCCCATATCAGTGACTTGGGCGCTTTCTCCTGTTACTGTTGAAATCAGCTCAATTTGTGGTTCTGCATAGGTGATTTGAGCTGCAATTTGGCTAAAATCATTTAGAATCGGTGCCATTAAAGGCGAGTGGAAGGCGTGGGAGACTGTGAGCTTATGCGTCCACAGTTTTTGAGGTTGCAGGTCTGAAAGTACCGCAGAAATAGCTTCAGAAGTTCCAGAAATAACTGTTTCTTCTGGGCTGTTGATAGCTGAAATTACCACATTTGGCTGGTAGGGTGCGATGGCGGCTTTTACTAACTCTGCATTCGCTAAAATCGCAACCATCTCGCCATTTGGAGGTAGTGCTTGCATCAGCCGACCGCGTTCTGCCACTAACTTTATGGCATCTTCTAAGCTGAAAACTCCGGCTATACAGGCGGCTACGTATTCGCCTAAACTGTGACCAATAACTGCATCTGGCTTGATACCCCAAGATAGCCATAATTGAGCTAAAGCATACTCGAAAGCAAACAAAGCTGGCTGGGTATAAGCTGTTTCATTGAGAGGAGAATATACGCCTTTTTTTGGGTAAAGAACATCTAGCAGTGGCACTTCTAAATAGGGTTTTAGCAATCGATCGCAGCGATCGAGAGTTTGGCGGAATGTAGGTTGAGTATCGTAAAGTTCGCGCCCCATACCGATGTATTGGGAACCTTGACCGGTAAATAGGAAGGCAATTTTAGGCGGGTTAGTATTAGAGCATTTGGTAATAACTTCGCTAAAGTCTTCACCTGCGGAAAAATCTGCTAATTGTTCGCGTAAATCTTGTGCGGAATCAGCTACAATTCCGATGCGGTAATTATGGTGCGAACGTCCTGCATTGGCAGTGAAACAAATATCTGCTAAGGGCTGATTTGGTGATATTTCTAGGTGAGTTTCGTATTTAGCCACCAATTCATTTAAAGCTTTTTCAGTTTTTGCTGAGAGGCATAATAAATGCAATGGTCGTTCGGTTTCTGATGGTATGGAGGCTACTTCTGGGGGTTCTTCTAAGATAACATGAGCATTAGTGCCACCAATGCCAAAAGCACTGACTCCGGCGCGGCGAGGAATGCCATTTTCAGTTGTCCAAGGTTGCTGTTTTGTGTTGACGTAGAAGGGACTATTGGCAAAATCTATTTGGGGATTTGGTTCTTCAAAGTTGATAGTGGGAACTAACAATTTGTGTTTCAGCATTAACGCAGTTTTAATGAAGCTGGTAACTCCGGCTGCTACATCAGTATGTCCAATATTTGGCTTCACTGAACCAATGGCGCAGAAGCCTTTCTTTTCGGTATAGTGTGAGAAAGCTTTAGTTAATCCTGTAACTTCAATCGGGTCGCCTTGGAGAGTTCCTGTGCCATGAGCTTCTACATAAGTAATAGTTTCAGCATCTACTCCTGAATTGATAATTGCTTCGGCAATTGCCTCTGCCTGACCTTGAGAACTGGGTGCTGTATAGCCGATTTTAAAACCACCATCATTATTAATTGCTGAACCTTTAACTACTGCATGAATACAATCTCCATCAGCAATAGCATTAGCGAGTAGCTTGAGAATGACAACACCGACACCGCCACTAAAAACTGTTCCTTTAGATTTGGCATCAAAAGCTCGGCAATGTCCGTCGGGAGAGTGCATCATTCCCTCTTCATACAAATAGCCTGCATTTTGGGGAAGATAGATGGAAACTCCACCGACTAAAGCGATATCGCATTCACCCATTAATAAACTTTGACGAGCTAAGTGAATAGCTACTAATGAACTCGAACAAGCTGTTTGAACGTTGAGACTTGGGCCTTTTAAGTTGAATTTGTAAGAAACTCTTGTTGGTAAGAAGTCTCTCTCATTGGCAATCAAAGCTTGGACATTTCTTGATGAGAGAATCGAACTGCGAAAATCAAGGTTGGGATAAACATTTCTTAACAGGTATGTACTCAGAGATTGACTGGCATAAACGCCAATTGAACCTGAATAATTTTTAGGATTATAGCCAGAAGTTTCCAGAGCTTCCCAAGCAGACTCCATGAACAACCGGTTTTGAGGATCTAGCATTTCTGCTTCTTTCGGACTATAGCCAAAGAAGGAAGCATCAAACAAATCAACATCATCTAGTACAGGAGCTACTTTCACATAATTCGGATCGCTGGCAGTCGCAGCATCAACACCAGCAGCTTCCAATTCTGCTTCTGAGAAAAAGGAAATAGATTCTACCCCATCTTGTAGATTCTGCCAAAATTCATCAATATTTTTTGCTCCAGGGAAGCGACCCGACATCCCAATAACGGCAATATCTAGTTCATTACCGACACCCACGTTTTCAACTGCTTCCATTCTAATGGACTCCTGATTAATTGTTATATTGTTGACAAATTGATATGGATTTAGACTAGATTTCGTGACTTTCTAGACAGAATTTGCTGCTGTCTCTGAATGAGTTCTCGACGTTTATCAGTTGGACTTTTGCTCTGACGCAACTGATTAAGGGAGATTTGTTTTTCTGGACTGTCTAAATGTTTTGCGATCGAGCTAATGGTGGGGTACTGAAACATTTCGCTCATGGAAATATCTCGCTGTAAAAATTCCTGTAACTTCCCAGTCACCTGAGCTACAAGTAAGGAGTTTCCACCTAGATCGAAGAAGCTATCGTGGATATCGAGATCATCTATATTTAACACTTGTTTCCAAATAGAAGCAATTGTTTTTTCTACTTCTGTTTTGGCAGTGGTAGCGGTTTTTTTTCGCTGCGATTTAGGACTTTCACATTCAAGATTAAGAGGGTGTTTTACGGCTTCAGTTACCTCTGTGTATTGTTGAATAAAGCTTTTACTTCCATCCAACCCAATTAAGAGGTTTGCTCGATCATTATATAACCCTGTTAGGAAAGAATGCAAGCCTTCTTTTGCTGACATGGATTTGTAACCTCTCGCGTGGAGTGCATCTTTTCCCCGATAGCCTTGACTCATGCCTACCTCATTCCATGTACTCCAATTAAAGCAATAGCTCTCTATTGAACACTGGTATTTTTGGTAATGAGCAAAGCAGTCTAGGAAATGGTTAGCTGCACTATAAGCACCCACCATCGCCCCTCCAAAAAAGCTACTCACCGAAGAGAAACTAATGAAAAGAGGGTTGGGATGCTTAAGTATGAGTTGATGTAGAACCCAAGTACCAAAAACTTTCGGATGCAGCGTTTTTGCAAAACTATCTTTGGTTTCCTTAACCAGTAAACCTTCTTGATAAATTCCTGCTGAGTGAATCACTCCTTGTAATTTGCATTGCCAAAGAGACTGAGCTTGGTTAACAACCTGTTGCAACTGAGTAAAATCACAAATATCAACAGCTTCGTAGATAATCTCTCCCCCAAGTTTCTCTAATGCTAGGTAAGCCCCGATCTTTTGAGCAACAACATCTGCCTGTTTGATCCGAGTCTCCCATGTACTTCTAGGAGGCAATTGAGTTCTACCGACTAATAACAACCTAGCTTGATAAGTTTCGAGCAAATACTTGGCAATCTCAACACCAATTCCTCCTAATCCTCCAGTCAGCAAATACATTCCGCCAGCTTGGAAGGGAAGTTTTTGCTTTTCAGCTATGGTCAAGTAAACTTTTTCTAAGCGGGGAATTAAACGCTGTCCGTTGCGATATGCCACTTCTGAGTCGTTGCTATCTGTCTGAATCTCCGTGAGAATATAAGGCGCATTCACTGCAACTGAATCTATATCTATAGGGAGATCGATATGCCGGCATTTCAAACCAACGATTTCCTGGGCAATTGTTTTGACCAGTCCTAAAATTGGAGCTTTCTCCGATGCAATTTTGTCATCGGGTGAAGTTGGCTGTGAATAGCTAGAAATTACCTGTAATTGTACTGAATGGTTCGCAGCTTTAAGCTTGGTCAGTGATTGGGTGAGGAAAAGTAAACTATAAACCCCAAGGTCGAGGGATTCTTCTAGTGCTTCTAAGTTGGCAATCTCTCCTAAATATGCTTGATATGTCCACAAATGCAGAATCCGAACAATTGCTATCTTATCTTCTAAGAGTGATGCTAGTAGTTGCAGATAGTGTTCGGCGTGTTTGGGGTTGATTTTATAGTGATTGGTATCAATCTTGGTGAATTCATCGCCAATTGCAACCTTAATACAGGGACTATTACGATTTTCTAGTTCTACATTCAAGTAAGTTCCTAATCCTATCGAATCAAGGAATATTAGGGTTGCGCCTGTTATTGACTGAGTTGTTGCGGGAATCGCTACTTTTGGTCGCCAAATCGGGCGATAAAACCAGTCTGGTAATGTGTTACCGTTGCTGGTAGCAATATCCAAATGTTTGAGAATACTATCAAAGTCGCCAGCTATGAAACGCTGGCTCAATTGCGATCGCTGAATCTTCCCAATTTCGGTTTTAGGAATCGTTTGTTTCTCAATTGGAATCAGATAATTTGGATTCAGCCCAACTTTTTTAACAATACTAGCTCGAATATCCTTGAGTAGTAACGCCAAGCGGTTCGGTTCGGAAATATGTGTATGAAAAAAGATTGCTAAATTATCGCTGTTGCTATCAGGAGTTCGGACGGCACAGGCGGCAGTATAGGAGACTTCTACTCCCTCAACTTCTTCAACTACTGCTTCAATTTCATGGCTGTAGTAGTTGAGACCATTGACGATAATCGTGTCCTTGGCGCGACCTGTAATAGTTAGATTATCACCTTTGAGAAAGCCTAAATCTCCCGTATTAAACCATCCGTCCTCGGTAAAAACTTCTTGATTTAGTTCGGGATTCTGATAGTAACCAGATGTGACTGAAACTCCTTTAACTTGTAAGCGTCCAATCGTTTCTTGCTCAAATACTTGGTTATTACTATCAACAATACGAATCGAAATACCAGGAATGGGAGATCCTACTCCTACAAAGGCATCATGCTCCGCTGTTGAGTCTAATGAAAAGTTGTTTGAGAAAGTAATTGCTGAAGAAGTTTCTGACATTCCCCACGCCGGACGCATCGCATTAGCTGGCAGTCCTTGGGGGCAAAGCAACTCTAAAAAACGTCTTGCTGTTTTAGCAACAATTGCCTCACCTGCATTTAAAATAAACCGCATTGAGGATAGATTCCAATGTTGCGATTTAATCTTGTGAGCCTGTTTATTAATCAACGCATAGGCAAAATTTGGAGCCCAAGTAATTGTTGCTTTAAAACTATCGATCAAATCTAGCCAAAGGAGCGGGTTTTGCAAGATAGCTTCTTTGACAACGTGGATTTGTTTGCAACCCAAGTAAACATCTCGAATGTGAAACATGACTAGACCACCAACGTGGTCGAGAGGCATCCAATTCAGTGAGATATCTTTATTGTTAAAGTTATTTATCTGGGAGGTACTAGCAGAGTGGCTGAGTAAAGCGCGATGGCTTTGCATTACCCCTTTGGGTACTCCCGTGCTTCCAGAAGTGAGCAGCAATAGAGCTAAATCATCGGGATTACTATTTTCAGCGCGTTTGTCAGGAGTACCGGTTTGCAACTCTTCAATAGTTTCAATTTGAATACTATCAACTCCCCAAGACTTTGACAGAGCAAGAATTGAGGGAGCTAGTTTTTCGTTAGTTAGAATTGTCGGCTGCTCTAACATCTGCCAAGCATGGTGCAGCTTTGTAACAGATCCATTAGATTCGGAGTAGATGGGAGCGATCGCGATCGGTACGGGAACGAACCCCCCTAAAACGCATCCCCAAAAAGCAGCAATAAAGTCTTGATTGCGATCGAACTGGAAAATTACCTTATCTTGCGGCTTTAGTCCGAGTTTTCTCAATCCGCCAACGATTCGCTGGGCTTCCTCTAGTAAGTCTGGATATAACTGAACGCTCTCTTTACCATTGGACTTAATATAGACAATGCCTTGATGGGGAGAATGAATTGCCGCCTGTTGCAGAGCTTGGGAAAGGTTCGTAGGAGCACTAGGGGCTAGCGTCAGAGGTTCTCCGTGACTGACGGAAAGTTGTTTGCGAAGCGGTTTTTCTTCAGATGGTGAGGATAAGCATTGAGAATTTTTGCTCGTTGCCTTAGATATTGTGACACAAGACATTACAAAAGGTGACAGAGTTAACAATCTCTCTGTGATATAGGTCACAAACGACACTATATGAGCTTCAAAGCAAAGTCAAGCTATTTGGCAGCTACTTTATAGAATCTTTATAAATTCAGTGTATTTACGTAAGTAGATAGATAGGGGTTAAAACCCCTGGGGGGTTTGTGCTAATGGTGGAAGATATAACAATTTTCGGCGTTGCTTAATCAAGGTACGAAAAGGAACCATACAAAAACCCAGAATATTTGTGGACAATAGTTTTGAGGATTTGCATATTTAGCCGTTTATACCGTAAATCAGCAACGCCAAAATTTCTACCCCATTCCTACTTGCCCGAAAAATTAGATATACTGAATCGACAACTTGCTTCTCTCGGTACAGGAGATTCCAATATGTTCGACCTTCCCGGTTATCAAATCACCCAGTCAGTCCAAGTGGGAATAAAGAACGCCATCTACCGAGGAATCAGAGAAAAAGACCGCACCCAAATCATCATTAAAACCCTAACAGCCGAGTTCCCTACTATAGAAGATATTACTCGCCTCAGACACGAATATAAAATAACTCAAAATTTAAACTTACAAGGCGTTGTTAACACCTACAGTCTAGAAAATGCAGGTAACAGCTACGCCCTGATCATGGAAGACTTGGGCGGAACTTCTCTCAAGCAACTTTTAGCAGCAAAAAAACCTACTATTAAAGAATTTCTTAGCATCGCTTTACAACTTGCAATTGGTCTTACTGAGCTCCATCAACACAGCATCATTCACAAAGACATTAAACCAAGTAATATCATCATTAACGCCACTACCAAGCAACTTAAACTCATCGATTTTAGCATCGCCACTCGCCTTAGCCGAGAAACCCCAACTATCAATAACCCCAACGAACTTGAAGGCACTCTTGCCTATATGTCTCCCGAACAAACTGGGAGAATGAACCGCACTCTCGACTACCGCACCGATTTCTATTCCCTCGGCATCACCTGCTATGAAATGCTAACGGGTCAAGTTCCTTTTACCAGCCTTGACCCATTGGAATTAGTGTATTGCCACATCGCCAAAAATCCGACTCCCATTCAACAACTAAACCCCGAAATTCCTAGCGCTATTAGTGCTATTGTGATGAAATTAATAGCAAAGAATGCGGAAGACCGCTATCAAAGTACCCAAGGACTGAAAGTAGACTTAGAAGAATGCTTAAACCAACTGCAAGCTACTGGACGGATTCGTAACTTGACTCCAGGTAAAAAAGATAAATCAGGACAATTTCTGATTCCTCAAAAACTCTACGGTAGGGAATCAGAAGTTACAGCATTACTAGAAGCATTTGAACGAATTAGTAATCCCCCAACCGGGCTAAGCCAAGTTGAAATAATGCTAGTTTCTGGTTACTCTGGCATTGGCAAAACCAGCGTCGTTCAGGAAGTCCACAAACCCATAGTCCGACAACGGGGCTACTTTACTACCGGGAAATTTGACCAATTCAAGCGTAACATTCCCTATGCAGCGATTATTCAAGCTTTCTCAGAACTCATCCGCCAGCAGTTAACAGAAACTACTGAACAAATAGCCATTTGGAAAGCAGAATTGTTAGAAGCATTAGGGGTTAACGCTCAAGTCATCATCGATGTAATTCCCGAAGTGGAATTGATTATTGGTAATCAGCCAGAAGTCCCGGAACTTGAACCTACCGCCTCTCAAAACCGCTTCAATTTAGTCTTTAAAAAATTCATCAGTGTCTTTACAAAAAAAACGCACCCCCTTGTTCTATTCCTTGATGATTTGCAGTGGGCAGATTTAGCTTCTTTGAAGTTGATTCAACTACTGATGACTGACGATGATAGCAATTATTTATTACTAATTGGAGCCTATCGAGATAACGAAGTCAGTCCTACTCATGCCTTGATATCAACCCTGGAGGAAATACAAAAAACAGGGGCAATAGTTAATAATATTGTACTCCAACCTTTAACACTTAATATAGTTAATTTAATCCTCGCTGACACTCTAAAAGATTCTGAACGCTCCCAAGAACTCAGCCGCCTCATTTTCAATAAGACTCAGGGAAATCCATTCTTTATGAATCAATTGCTGCAAACTTTGTATGCAGAAAGACTGTTGCAATTTGACTTTAATCGGGGGCGTTGGCTGTGGAACCTAGAGGAAATACAAGCAATCGGTATTACCGATTACAACGTTGTCCAGTTAGTAGCAAGAAACTTGCAAAAGCTGCCAGAAGCTACTCAAGAAGCGTTAAAATTAGCTGCTTGTATCGGCAACTCTTTTTATTTAGATGTCTTGGCAATAGTCAGCGAAAAATCTCAGTTTGGCATAGCAGATAATCTCTGGGAAGCGTTGCAATTAGGTTTATTGTTACCTTTAAGTAATGACTATAAAATACCGTTACAGCTCGATCCATCTGAGCAAGATACAACACCCCTTGAAGAGTTTAGAGTTGGCTATAAATTTCTCCATGACCGAGTACAGCAAGCAGCCTATTCCCTAATTCCTGAAGAACAAAAAAAAGCTACGCATTTAAAAATAGGTCAATTGCTGTTGCAACAGACGGCAAATTATGCCTTAGAAGAAACAATTTTTGACGTAGTTAATCAGCTTAATATTGGTAGGGAATTTATCACCGAATCCTCGGAAAAAGAGGAACTAGCTAATCTGAATTTGAGAGCTGGTAAGAAGGCGAAAATCTCTACAGCAATTGATGCGGCTGTTAAATATTTAACAGTAGGGTTGGAATTGTTGCCAGAAAATAGCTGGTATAGTCACTATGAATTGACCCTTAAACTTTATGTGGAAGCGGCGGAAGCAGAATATTTAAATACTAATTTTGAGCGAGCAGAAAATTTGGTAAAAATTGTTTTGGAGCAAGCTAAGAATTTACTGGACAAGGTGAAAGTGTATGAGCTAGAAATTCAGTTTGCTATTGCACAAAATCAGATGCTAAAAGCAATTGAAACAGGAACAAAAGTCGTGGAATTGTTGGGAGTAAAATTATCTCCTCTCCCTGGCAATAATAGCACTGCAAAATTCAATTTGCCTCAGCTTGAAGATTTAGAAAATTTCCCTATAATGACCGATCCCTATAAGCTAGCCGCTATGCAAATTTTGATGAATATTAGTGCTGCTGCTGTGATTGCTAATCCCCAAGCTTTTGTGCAGATAGTTTTCACTATGCTTGCTCTTTGTATTGAGGAAGGTCATTCGGCTGTAGCTGCGATTGCCTATGTTGATTATGGCATGATTTTATCGGGAGTAATGGGCGAATTGGATGCTGGATATTATGCTGGTCAACTATCTTTAAGATTATTGGAGCAATTCAATGCTAGAGAACTAAAAAGTAAAGTTTATGCTCCTTTTAACGGTTTGATTCGACACTGGAAAGAACATACGGTGGAAACTTTAGCACCGTTAATAGAAGGATTTCATAGTGGACTAGAGACCGGAGATATGGAATATGCTGGTATTTGTGCTCTTCACTACTCAGTTTACATACTTTGGGTTGGTAAGCCATTAGAATTAGTGGCAAATGAGCAACTGGCATATATTGGTTCAATGAAAAAATTAAAGCAAGAATTCGTAACCAAATATATCCAAAGTTTTCATCAACTCACCTTAAATCTACAAGGGCTAGCGCCAAATAAAATTGTGTTGATTGGTGAAAGTTTTGACGAGACAGCCATGCTGCCATTTTTGCAAGCAACAAAAAATAGTGGAACTCTTTTTGTTGTATATATTAATAAAACAATTCTCTGCTATTTATTCAAAGATTTTTCTCAAGCTATTGACAATGCTTTGCTAGTGCTAGAACAAATTGCGAGTGGGATAGGCTTGATGACTCTTGCCGTTTATAACTTTTATTATTCCCTATCTCTCCTCGCTCACTATTCCAAGGTCGAACCTACTAAAAAAGAACAATATCTACTCCAAGTAGAAGAAAACCAGAAAAAAATGCAGCACTGGGCCCACCACGCCCCCGCCAACTACCAGCATAAATACGAACTCGTTGAAGCAGAAAGAGCGCGAATTTCTGGCGATATCCTCAAAGCTCAGGACTATTACGACCGAGCAATTATTGGAGCTAAAAACAATGGCTACATCCAAGAAGAAGCCTTAGCGAACGAACTCGCCGCCGAATTTTATCTCGCTCTCGGCAGAGAAAAGATAGCCAAAACCTACATGACAGAAGCCTACTACGCCTACATCCGCTGGGGAGCAACAGCTAAAGTCAAAGACTTAGACGAACGCTACCCTCAGCTAATTTTCCGCACGTCAAACCCAGAGTTATCGGACATAGAAGCAACTAGAGTAACTACCTCAACGCGGTCAACCAATTCCAGTTCGAGAGGTTCAGCAGTATTAGACTTCGCTAGTGTTATGAAAGCTGCACAAGCACTCTCCGGCGAATTTGCCTTAGAAGGTTTGCTCAGCAAACTAATGACAATTTTAATAGAAAACGCCGGAGCTCAAAAAGGCTATTTAATCTTGCAAGAAAACAATCAACTGACAATAGAAGTCAGCGCTCTCAGCCCAGAATTAATAACAGTGGAGCAAATCCCTTTAGCTAAGGAATTACTACCTATTTCAGTAGTTAACTATGTGCTCAGGAGCAAACAAAACCTAGTATTAAATAGTACTGCTAATGACTCAAGATTTGCTGCCGATTCTTACATTCAACAGCAGCATCCTCAATCAGTATTGTGTTCGCCTATTCTCAATCAAGGCAAACTAATTGGGCTTATTTATCTAGAAAACAACATTACAATCGGAGCTTTTACAAAAGAGCGTACAGAAGTCTTAAATATTCTCTGCCTTCAAGCAGCTATTTCCTTAGAAAATGCCTTTTTGTATAGTAACTTAGAGCAAAGCAACCAGCAGTTAGAAGCCGCCAATCAGCAACTAGCAGAATATTCTCATAACCTAGAAACTAAAGTAGAAGAAAGAACTGCGGAACTCAAAGCAGCTCAAAAACAGATTATCGCCAAAGAAAAACTCGCCTCTTTAGGATCTCTGACCGCTGGTGTTGCTCACGAACTCAGAAATCCACTCAATTTTGTCAATAACTTTGCCGAATCTAGCGTACAATTAACTGAGGAATTGATAGAAGAAATAGAAAAAAATTCAGAAAAGCTAGAACCAGAAACTCTTGACAATATCAAATATATTCTGGAAGAACTCAAAGGCAATGCGAGTGACATCAACCTGCATGGGAAAAGAGCTGAAAATATCATTAGAAGTATGATGATGCACGCTCGTACAGAAAGCGGTCAATACCAACTCATAGACTTGAACCAACTTCTCGCTCAAGCAGTTGATTTAGCTTACCATAGCAGGCGGGCAAAAGATAATAGGTTTAATTTAATGATAGAAACCAATTATGATACCACTATCGGTCAATTACAATTAATAGCTTCCGATCTCAGCCGCGCCTTCATCAATTTGATTGACAACGCTTGCTACGCGGTGCATACTAAGAAGCAAGAACTTGGCGATTCTTTTAACCCTACCATCTCTGTGAAGACGCGAAATCGCGGCGAAACTGTAGAAATCAGTATTGCTGATAACGGTAGCGGGATCGAATCAGAACTTCAAGATAAAATCTTTAATCCTTTCTTTACAACCAAATCGGCTGGAGAAGGTACAGGTTTAGGGCTATCGCTCACACACGATATAATTGTAGGACAACACCGAGGCAGCATCCAACTAGAAACTGAACTAGGAAGGGGGACAAAATTTATCATTTGCTTACCGAAACAGTTGAGCAATGAAAGATAAGCGGTCGGGTAAGAAAATGATTGAATTATAAGAATAGAGTTGGCAATTTTAATTTAATTCAACTCTTGAAAATAAAGATTATTTCCCGATTTTATCACCCCTTCAATGCCAACAAAAGCAAAAAATCAAGTGTGTAGTAGGTAAAAAATGACATATAAAATCTTAGTAGTAGATGATGAAGTAAGCTTAGAGCGATTAATTAAGCAACGATTTCGTAAAAGTATTCGCGATCGTGAATTAGAGTTTATTTTTGCTCATAATGGCAAAGAAGCCCTAGAAAAATTAGTAGAAGAATCCCCCATAGCCGTAATTTTAACTGACATTAATATGCCAGAAATGGACGGATTGACTTTGCTAGAAAAGCTCTCGGAGCTTGAGGGGAATCTAACTTTAAAAACAGTAGTAGTCTCTGCTTACGGTGACTTACAAAATATTAGAACAGCAATGAATCGGGGTGCTTTTGATTTTCTAACCAAACCGATTGACTTTGATGATTTAGAAATTACCATTAATAGAACCTTAGAGTATGTCCAAAAAATGAAACAAAACCTCAAGGCGCTACATCAGGCACAAGCTCAATTAATTCAAAGTGAAAAAATGGTTTCTATTGGGCAATTAGTGGCAGGAGTTGCTCATGAAATTAATAATCCGATTGGCTTTATTTCTGGTAATATCGATCACATAGAAATTTATATCCGAGAATTGTTGAATATTTTAGAACTCTATCAAACCGAACTACCAAGCCCTAGCGACGTTCTTCAGGAGAAAATAGAGAAAGTCGAGTTGGACTTTGTGATTGAAGACTTGCCTAAACTTGTCGCATCAATGAAAGAAGGAACAGAACGCATCCGCAATATTAGCACCTCTTTGAGAACGTTCTCGCGAAGCGATACCGTCCAAAAAGTTCCTTTCAATATTCACGAGGGAATTGAGAGTACGCTCATGATTTTGATGCACCGACTAAAAGGTAATAAGCATCGACCTGACATTAAAGTAATTAAAGACTACGGAGAATTGCCTCTAGTAGAATGTTACCCTGGGCAACTAAATCAGGTATTTATGAATATTATTGCCAATGCGATTGATGCAATAGAAGAATCGAATCAAGGATATAGTTATGAAGAGATTAAAGCTAATTCCAAGGTAATTACTATTAAAACTGAATTGGGAAATCGGGAATCGCAGATAGGAAATGATGACAATAGAGATGAGAGAGCGAGATTATTATATCCTCACGCTATAATCCGCATTTCTGACAATGGACTAGGAATGCCAGAATCAGTAAGAGAGAACATCTTTAACCCATTCTTCACAACAAAACAAGTGGGGGTCGGTACAGGATTGGGGCTGTCTATTTCTTGGTCAATTGTGGTAGAAAAACATGGTGGCAGGATTGACTGTATTTCTAATCCAGAAAACGGTAGCGAATTTATCATAGAAATTCCCATATACAGCAATTCTGGGGGTGGTTAACTATGCCATCTTTCAGAACATCCAAAATTATTTTAGTAGTAGATGATGAGCTTAGTCTGGAACGTTTAATTAAACAGAGGTTTCGCAAACAAATTAAGGCGAAAGAATTAGAATTTATCTTTGTTAGTAACGGCTTTGAAGCCCTATCTTTGCTAGAAGCTTCCCCAGATGTCGATTTAATCTTAACGGACATTCGGATGCCGGAGATGGATGGTTTGACGCTGTTAGATAAAATCAAAAAAGTTGACCCAACTCTCAAGGCTGTTGTCGTATCAGCTTACGACGAATTGAAAAACATTAGAACTGCGATGAATCGCGGAGCTTTTGATTTTTTGACAAAACCGATTGACTTTAATGATTTAGAGATTACGATTAATAAAACCTTGGGGTTTGTCCGCGAAGTTCGAGATAATCAACGGCAGCTTCAAGCCGCGCAAGAACAACTACGATACCAGGCATTTTATGATGCTCTTACGGGTTTACTGAACAGAAACGGATTTATCGAACAGATAGAGGTCTGTATTCATATTAGCCAAGAGCAGCTTAGTAATCGCTTTGCGATATTATTTTTGAACTTAGACCGCTATCAAGTTGTCAAATTTACTTTGGGACACGGAGTAGGAGAGGAATTGTTGAAACAGACAGCTCGGCGGTTAGAAAGTTGTATGCCGCAGACGGCAATAATCGCCCGCGTGGGCAGTGATGAATTTGCCATATTGTTGAAAGATATTTCTGACAATCAACAGGCAAGCAATATCGCTAGTGCTATCCATCGCGCTTTAGAAACTCCCTTTGTTTTAGAAGAAGTGGCAGTGTCTTCAACAGTGAGTATTGGCATTGCTCACAGCAGTTTAGAGGGCCTTGAACCGGAAGATTTATTGAGAGCAGCGGATACAGCGATGCACTACGCAGTGGTGCAGAGTAAAGGTAGCACGGCGGTATTTAATCCAGGGATGCTTGCGGGTGCAATTTCTCGCCTCGAATTAGAAGCTGATTTGCAGCGAGCAGTTTTTAACGAGCAATTACATTTAAATTATCAGCCCATTTTCTCATTAGTTGATGAACAAATTGTTGGGTTTGAAGCCTTAGTAAGATGGCGGCATAAAGTTAGGGGAATGGTTTCTCCAGCCGAGTTTATTCCTGTTGCTGAAGAAACAGGATTAATTCTGTCTTTAGGGGCATGGGTACTATCGGAAGCGATGGGGTGTTTGAGGATTTGGCTCGAACAGTTTCCGAATGTACGACCTTTGAGTATGAGCGTTAATTTGTCGGGAATTCAACTTTCTAGTCCTGATTTAGTGATGCTGATTGAGGAGTTGTTGGCACAGTTTTCTTTAAGTGGTGAGTCTTTAAAGTTAGAGATTACTGAGAGTATGTTTATGGAGAATGCTGGAGCGGCGGGTCAGTTATTAGCAGAGTTAAAAGCGAAGCAAATACAATTTTCTATTGATGATTTTGGCACGGGTTATTCTTCTCTATCATATCTGCATCATCTACCAATTGATACTCTGAAAATTGACAGGGAGTTTATTAGTGGAATGGTTGGAGATAGTAAAGATTTTGATATTGTGAAGACGATTATTGCTTTGGCTCACTCTTTGGAACTGGATGTGGTTGCTGAAGGGATAGAAACGCAAGAACAATTGAATCGATTAAGGGAATTGGGGTGCGAATACGGACAGGGATTCTTTTTTTCTAAGCCCCTGGATGTCGAGGCTGCTGGAGAGCTTTTAGCCTCATTTAATTAAAGGGTTAACTGTTAACCCTTAACAGTTAACCGTTAACTCTTTAATTAATACTTTCTCTCCTGGGGTTCAAACATTGTAATCGCCACAGGTCGATAAGACAAATCAATCCCCGCAGGCGAATAATAAGCCATTGTATGCTTTAAGAAACTCCCATCATCCCGCTGCGGAAAATCCTCCCGCGAATGAGCACCGCGACTTTCTTGACGATTCAAAGCCGAAGTTAAAATTAACTGCCCCACAATCATCAAACTTTGTAATTCCAAGGCTTCTACAATTTCCGTATTCCAAAGCTTACCCTTATCATCTAAGTAAATATCCTGATATTGCCCTTGTAGTTCTGCCAATTTACTCAAGCCATCCTGCATCACTTCCTGAGTACGAAACACACCGCAGTGTGCAGTCATAGTATCTTGAAACTGCTGCCTTAATTGGTCAATTCTAATTTTTCCAGGCTGTTCGATTAGCGCTTGAATTTGCTCTTGAGCCTCCTGCACATAACGCTGTTCATTCACTGATGGCAACTTGCGATTTTGCACAAATTCTGCTATAGTTGCACCAGTAATTTTTCCATAAACTACACATTCTAATAGCGAATTACTGCCCAAACGGTTCGCGCCGTGAACTGAGACACAAGCAGCTTCACCCGCAGCAAAAAAACTATCAACCAAACCATCACTACTGCTACGAACTTGACCGCCAGTATTAGTGGGAATTCCGCCCATTGAATAGTGTACCGTTGGACGCACAGGCATCGGTTGATTTACAGCATCAATCCCTAATAATCGGTGCGCTTCTTCCCAAGCAAAAGGAATTTTACTCATGATTTTTTCCCGGCCCATGTGTCGCAAATCCATGTAAATAAAAGGGCCGCCTGCACTACCATCGGTATTGATACCACGTCCAGCGCGAATTTCTAATGAAATTGCCCTAGATGTAATATCCCTTGGTGCTAACTCCATCCTGCTAGGGGCATAATTAGCCATAAAGCGATCGCCTTCCGAGTTAATCAAATAAGCGCCCTCACCCCGCACAGCTTCGGAAATTAACACTCCCGCTGGATACAAACCAGTGGGGTGAAACTGCACAAATTCCATATCCTGCAAAGGGACTCCCGCCAAGGCAGACATCGCCAAACCGTCTCCCGTCGAAGCATAATCATTAGATGTCGTATTGTAAGCCCGACCATAACCACCAGTAGCAAACATCACCGCCTTAGCGCGGACAACTTCAATTTGACCATCGACAAGGCGATACATTACTAATCCCTTCGCCTGGCCTTCTTCTAAAATCAAACGCATCACATACCACTCTTCGTAGATGTGAACTCCATAGCGACGCAAATTGTTGACTAATTCATGGAGGATGGCGTGACCGGTTTTATCAGCGGCGTAGCAAGTACGGATATGAGAATGTCCGCCAAAAGCACGTTGGGCAATTCTCCCATCTGCGAGGCGGGAAAATAATACCCCCATGTGTTCCAAATCGATGACTACATTTGGGGCCTCGCGAGTAAGAATTTCTACCGCGTCTTGATCCGCCAAATAGTCAGAACCCTTTACTGTATCGAAGGCGTGGGCTTTCCAAGTGTCTTCAGTATCTACATTATTCAGTGTGGCGGCCATTCCCCCCTGGGCGGCGACAGAGTGCGATCGAATCGGGTGAGTTTTGGCGACGACAGCTACTTTTAAGCTGGGGTCGGTGCGAGCAATTTCTACTGCGGCGCGGCAACCGGCTAACCCACCGCCTACTATGATTACGTCGTGTTCTAACATTAGCTGATTTTGAGTTGTTCTGCTGTTCTTATAAAAAAATCCCCTGAAAACCCTGCGACTTTAGTCCAGGGATGAAAGGGATCGGGAGACTTTAATCTCCCAGTTAGATATTTCCAAGTATAGTACAATTAATCAAAGGAGGTGAAACCAAATGTACGCAGTGCAAAAAGATATCTGGCATTTAATAGGACGCGATAAATCTATTGTCGAACAACTGTTGAGATGGTCAAATAACCTATTTAATGTCGGCACTTACGAAAGTCGGCAACGATACTTCAAAGACAAAGGCGCAGTTAAATATCCCGAACTATACAAAATAACCAAAACCAACGAAAATTACGCCTTGCTCTACTCGCAAGTTGCTCAACAATCCCTTAAGTCTGTCGCTGAATCTTTTAGTTCTTTCCGAGCCTTAGAAAAGTTAGCCAAAAAGGGGGAACTTAATCAAAAACCGAGATTACCCAAGTACAGAACCAAAGGGGGTATGTACCCGGTTTCATATCCGGGACAAGCCTTGAAAATAGTCGGCAATCAAGTGAGACTACCTCTAGGGAATAAAGGGAAAGAACACTTTGGGGTAGACGGTCTTTGGGTGACGTTACCACAAAGACTGAAGGGTTGCTCGATTAAAGAACTCAGGTTAATCCCTAGAAATGGTGAGGTCTGGGTTGAGTATATCCACGAATCTTTGACCAAACAAGCCCCTAGTTGCAGTCTCGAAGTAACTGGAGTTCTGGGTATAGATCATGGTATCAATAACTGGTTGACCTGTGTTTCTAGCAATGGTAAGCCCTTCATTGTCGATGGTCACAAATTGAAGTCTTGGAACCAATGGTTTAACAAGCAAAAAGCGAGAATTCAATCAGAATACGCTAAACACAAGTTGCCTAAAGGCTTCTCGTCAAAAAGACTGCAACAGTTATCAGAAACTCGCACTAGAAGGATGAGAGATGCTGTCAACAAAGCAGTTAGAACCATCATAGATTATTGCGAAAGTCACCAAATTAACGTCATAGTATTTGGTTGGAATAAGGGACAGAAGCAAGAAGTCAATATGGGTGGAGTAACCAATCAGAACTTCGTTCAAATACCCACAGCTAAAGTTAAAGATAGATTGCAACAAGAGTGCGACTTAAGAGGTTGGCGATTTGTGGAGCAAGATGAATCTTACACCTCAAAAGCTAGCTTCTTAGATCGAGATTTTCTGCCAGTAAAAGTTGGTGAAAAACCCGACAATTGGCAACCATCAGGCAAAAGAATTAAACGAGGTTTGTACCGTTCAGCTCAGAGATTAATTCTAAATGCAGATGTTAACGGTGCGGCAAATATTATCTGCAAATCAAAAGTAGCCACAGACTCAATTATTGGGCGAGTGGGTAGCGGGTTACTGACAAACCCTTTAAGAATCAAACTTTGGGTGGATTTATCCCCCAAAGTTTGTCCTTAAGAATCCCCGTGTATGACAGACCGGGGAGTGTCAACCTGACAGAATTTAACCGCGCCGCGAGTATTGCTCCTTGAGGGTGGGAGTGTCAAGCATAAAAAAAACTCCCTACCTCAAGGCAGGGAAATTTTTTTGATTTTAGATGCCTGTTCACATCTAAAATCCGATCAGCCAATGGCTTCGGCTGGTTTATGATTGGGCATCGTTCCTGTAATAGTGGCTTGGGGTTCGGTGGCTGGGTCAATGGCTGTTACTTCGATATGGTTTAGGAGGGTAGTGACGAAGGCAAACAGCAAGAATGGCAAAGACAGCACTAAAACTATACCCACAGTGGCTAGGGCGTAGATCTGACGGGCGCTGCTCCACAAAGCTAGTGAGGATGCTAGGCTCAGGAAGATGACAATTAGCCAAGCAATGATTTGACCGTAGATGTCACCGAAGGTGAGCGTGCATTTGAGGCGATAGTTATGGAGGTTATTCATAAATTCGGGGGTTACTTACTATAAATCTCTAGGTTAAGGGTCTATTTGAGTTTTGGGTTTGATTTTACACATTTTGTTAAGAGTCTTAACGAGACTTTACAAGCTGAAAAGTTCTCCGCTGGGAGGAAATATCTTTACTACATTTGCCATTCAAATGAAACTACCGTAGGTAGAAAGATAGCAAGCATCAACACAGTTAGGAAATTCTTAATTGCTGAAACTATTGTTTTTATAGGGATAACTCCATCTAAATTTTTAGGTGGTGCGAGTAGTTTTTGCAGTCTGAGTTATAGGCAAAATAGGTTTAACTTCAGCATTAGAATTAACAAAATAAAGCTCTATATTTAGGTCAGGATAGCGCTTGCGAATTGCCCAAAAAGCTTGATTCAAGTAATCCGTGTGGACTTGCAACTCTCGTTCAGCATCTTGGTTCAATTCGGGGTCAAATTTAATAGCATAAGCTCCACAATCTTGATGGTCGAGAATGATTACTTTTTTAATATGGTGCAGTTTGTAAGATAACTCTAATTGATCCCAAAAAGCTTGAGTATCAGCCCCGCTGGGAAATCCGGCCAAAGCAAGAGATGCTCCAGCTAAAGCCGTCCAGTCATACTGATTACCCAGGTTTTGTAAAGATAAAAAGTATCTTTCCGATCCGAGAAAGCGAAAGTCTATGCAACTAAGAACCAGTGCTTTAGCTTCCCGCTCTTCGGCTCTAGCAGGTTGAGTCGGTTGAAGGACTGTAAATGCGATCGCGCCTGACAATAAAGATTTCAGAAAATAGCGCCGATCGCAACACTGACATCCCATAAAGCTACTCCTTGATAATTTAAACAATTGTTTCATCTGCCAAATCTTACACAATACATTTTATATCATTTTTTGCTGAAGGAAGAGGGAAGAAGGAAGAAGGAAGAAGGAAGGAGGGAGAAGGAAAAAGGAAAAGGGAAGGAGGGAGAAGGAAAAAGGAAAAAGGAAGGGGGCAAAAACCATAGGTGTCAACTTAAGCAGAAAGCCCGCCAGGGGTTAAAACCCCTGGCTAATAAATTTAAGTCCTCTGAAGAGGACTAACTAAATTCAAAGCTTTTCTTAGTCCTCTTTAGAGGACTTGATCTTTGAGACAGGGGTTTTAACCCCTGTCGGAGTCAGGGTTTGACCTTAAGTTGACACCAAGGGGCAAAAACCTAACGCAAAGGCAGGTACAATTCTCCCTTACCATTACCCTTTCTTTTCCCCTCGCTCTTCATTCAAGTATTAAACAGCTAATTCTGGCTTAGTAGTAATAGTTAGCTGAGAACTTCCTTCAAAGCCATGAGTTAGAGATAATATTGCTACCTCTGTGGTCTCGAAACAATTTTCGCGACCAATTTTTCCCAGTAAGCCAGTGCGCTCTAGAAGTCCTTCCACTTCTGGCTGCAAACCGCTCAGAAGTAATCGACAATTATGGCGTTTTAAGTCATTAAAAATGTCTTCCAAAGCTACTAAACCAGTCGTGTCCATATTGGGAACGTAACGCAATCGTAAAACCAAAAATTTCACTTCTGGCTGTTCTCGGAGGAAAGTGACAAACCGTTCCGCTGCACCGAAAAATACTGGGCCATCCACCCGGTAAACGGCAATTTCCTTGCTCAATTCCAGCGGAATTCCAGGGGGAAATGCTTCTGTTTCAGGAATTTTGCCTAAGCTTAATTCGCTCATGCGCTTAATAAATAGAGCGCCGGCAGCAATCAACCCTACTTCCACAGCTAGGACTAAATCAAAACATATTGTCACAAACCAAGTCAGAATCATTACGCCAAAATCCGAGTAAGTAGCTCGCATCAGCAAACCAATAGCTTCCCACTCTATCATCCTCGCACTTGTTACCATCAAAATCCCAGCTAAAGCTGCTAGGGGAATTTGTGCGGCCAGAGGAGCAAAAACTAAGATAATTAGGGCGATCGCAAGACTGTGAATAACTCCCGAAAGTCGAGTTTTGCCCCCAGATCGGACATTGACAGCAGTACGCGCGATCGCGCCTGTGGCGGGTATACCCCCAAAGAAGGGGATGGCGATATTCGCCAAACCTTGACCGATAAGTTCGCGATCGCTATCATGTTTCTCGCTGACAGTCATCCCATCGGCTACTACCGCTGACAGTAAAGATTCAATGCTTCCCAACGCCGCCAACGCCAAAGCCGGCTTAATCAATTCTTGGATTAAGCCAAAATCATTCCAGTGGGGAATCCCATGCGGTAAAGGCAAAGATTGGGGAATCGCGCCAATTGTGGGTACATCAAGGTGAAAATAAGAGGCGATCGCAGTTGCGACTATCATCCCCACCAATGAACCAGGAATGGTGCGATTAATCCGAGGCCAAAGCAGCTTGATAGCAATCACTCCCATTGCTAAGCCAACCGCCGCCCAATTTAGACCCTGCAAATGAGTCAAACTCTGCCACAATCCCGGCAAAAAATGTTCGCTACGCGGCAATTGTAAGCCAAAGAAATTATTGAGCTGACCGCAAAAAATAATTACCGCAATTCCATTAGTAAATCCAGCCGTCACTGGATAGGGAATAAACTTTACAGTCCGCCCTAATTTAGCAATTCCTAGAGCAACCTGAATAATTCCAGCCATCACCCCCGCAATCCAAACTTTTTCGATGCCGTATTTAGTAACAATCCCCACTAAAATCACCGCCATCGCTCCCGTCGGGCCAGTAATTTGTACGGGAGAACCGCCAAAAATTCCCGCCACAATTCCCGCCACAATTGCCGTATAGAGTCCCGCCCTCGGCTCGACTCCACTTGCGACTGCAAATGCTAAAGCTAGAGGCAAAGCTACCACCGCCGCTGTCAAGCCTCCCGTCAAATCTCCTCGCCAATTAACAAACAAACGGCGAAATTGAAAGCCTCGATCGCGATTGAGAGTATCTGCTGTCATATTGCTTAATTTATCCTCGCTATCATCCTATGAGGTATTAGTAATCTAATTCAACTTGTTTAATCAGACGTCGGGATATTAATTATCTAGTCTTCTTACTCCTGATTGCTGAATACTAAATTGCAGAATTGATAGCCCCAAAATTATCAAAAATAAGACTAGACCAATGGTACAAGCATAGCTAATTTCTAAATCCTGAAAAGCCCTTTCATAAAGGTAATAAACAATAGTCTTAGAACTATTAAGCGGCCCTCCCTGGGTCATAATATATATTTCTTCAAACACTTTTGTAGCAGAGATAGCAGAAATTACTGCTACTAGCACCAAATAGGGTTTCATCAGTGGTAAAGTAATGTCCCAGTGCTTGCGGAAGCCGTCTGAACCGTCAATAGCAGCGGCCTCGTAGAGTTCCTCTGAAATTGCTTGCAGGCCTGCTAAGTAAATTACCATGTAATAGCCTAGCCCCTTCCAGATAGTAACAGCCATAACACTAAAAAGCGCTAAATTAGGACTGGAGAGCCAAGGAATAGGGGGAAATGAAAATAATTGACCCAATTGATTGAGCAATCCATTTTCCGCATACAGCCACTTCCAGGCAAGTCCAGCCACAACCATCGAAATTACCACAGGAGTATAAAATGCGGCTCGAAACCAGTGCATTCCGCGCAGTTTTTGGTTGACTAAAATCGCTAGTCCCAAAGGAGCGATCGCCATGACAGGGACTACACAGATGAGGTATAGTAGCGTGTTTCGCAAAGTCTGCCAAAAAACCGGATCGGCGTAGAGCTTTTGAAAGTTTTTCAAACCAACCCACTGTGGTAACTGGGTTAAGTCGTATTCGTAGCCAGTGAAACTGAGGTAAAAAGCTTGCGCGGCCGGCCACAAGACAGTTAAACCCAAGGCAAGCAGAGCTGGGATCAAGAATAGATAAGGGGTTAAGTATCTTCGCAAGAAAGTAAAAGACATTTTAGTTATAGGAAGTGACATTTGAGGTTAGGGAAACTGGGCAAATCTTACTTTTTTTTAAGATTTCCTGCTACAGATCGCAGCAATCTCACGATTTCTCGGCCACAATGTGATTAGTGTATCTGTATCAAGCTAGAAACCGCAGTTTCATTTACTAACTTGATAATTTAGCTAGGCTAAGAAAAGTTTGACCGTCAAGTGCCTCAGTCCTGCTGCAAGCAGAACAGTTATTGATTGCGAGTCGCGGGCGGAGTAAAGAAAAGTCAAACAAGAGCGGTGCTATGGGAGACTGATTGCGAATAATGAAGGACTAAGTATTAATAGCTAATGGTGGCGGGCGTATTTATAGGATTGGCAACAGGGTTATGAATTTTAGAGCTTTGCCTTACTTAGCGGCGGTATCGGCAATGGTAACGATTCTTGCTGGGGTTTGGGCTTTGGATCGCTCAGAACAGCAGCGTTTCCGCGAACAAAGACGTATTGACACTCTCAATCAAGTCAGTACAGCACGAGCTCGGCTTGAAGGTGCTCTGAACTCGCGGTTATTTCTCACAGAAGGACTGGTGGCTCACGTCTCAACCCATCCTGATATTGGCTCGCAGGAATTTCAGACCCTGGCTAGGGTACTGGCGGCAAAACAAACAGGCATCCGTATTATTGAATTGGCTAAAGATACTGTTATTAGTCATATCTATCCGCCAGAGGCGAAAATCGCACTGGGCGTTAACCTTCTGGAGAAATCGCAGGAAAGGCAGGCGATCGTGCGAGCTATTAATACTAGAAGCACTGTAGTTGCTGGGCCTGTTCACTGGAGCGATGGTACTGGAGCCTTTATCAGCCACACTCCAATTTTTATCACGCCAAAGGAGGGCTTACCTAAAGGTGGCCCCTACTGGGGTCTGGCAACGATAATTATTAACAAGCATACTCTCCTGGCAGAAGCAGGTTTGGATCTAGGGAGCGGGGG
>NZ_CACA01000354.1:0-22964 GCF_000180455.1 Kamptonema sp. PCC 6506 | reverse complement strand
GCTTTGCGGGAGCTACGAGCCAGGAAATCTCCTAACTATGATGCGGCCTGTTTTCACGCTCAACAGTGTATTGAGAAATATCTGAAAGCGCGTTTGCAAGAATCGGGAATTGCTTTCAGTAAAACTCATAATTTAACAGTTTTATTGGATTTACTTTTACCTGTGGAGCCTACTTATGATACTTTTCGCCAGAAACTTTTAGCATTAACAGTTTTTGCAGTTGCTTATCGCTATCCAGGGGCTTCTGCTGATAAAGATACAGCGCGTGAAGCATTAAAGTTTTGTAAAGAAGTCCGGCAAGAAATTAGGTTAAGTTTGAGTTTGAATCCATAAAAAGCGATCGCACTCCTTCCAATCATTGCATTATAATGGTGGAAATGGATAAGATTGTGAGGGGAAAATGAGGTTGGGTTGACGCAAGGGAACCCAACCTAGAAGAGGTGCGATCGCATTATCGTCTTCCTCATTCTTCTTCACTCATAAAGGGCGTTAGAATATTGATAGATTTACACCGCCGCTTCACCGTTACTATCGACTGCTTGTATTTGGCGCAGAACTGCTGCTTGGATTTTAGCATCAAAGTCGGGATCGTCTACGGTGGTAATAATATGACGCGGGCGGTAACTGAGCCTATCCAAATAGGCTCGAAGAGCCGCTTTGTCTTCACGATGTCTGAGAAAATATTGTCTTAATTCCTCATCAGACATGGCAGCATAGTTAACTTGCCTCATCAGAACACCTCCCCATTTGGAGTAATTTGGAATTCAAGGTTTTCAGTATTTCCCGCTAAAACATACAGGTTGCTTGTTCGATCATCAATGCAGACAAGGTGTATGGGCTGAAGCATAATATACGTTAGCCAATAGCTAAGACGATATAAACCTCTTAGTTGAGCATTAGTAGGCATTCAAACCACTCACTCGACACGCCAATTATTATAGCACCTGCCGATCTCGATCGCTTGATTATCGCATTATTGGTCTTTCTTTTGGTGGCGATCGCTATTTGTTGGGTGAGGCGATCGCACTTCATCAAATCATTGCATAAAATGGTGGAAATGGATAAGATTGTGAGGGGAAAATGAGGTTGGGTTGAGGAAAGGAAACCCAACCTACCAGCGATCAGACTAGGACATCACTCGTCCGTCCAATACAATCAGGGATTAAACTAGGCAATCATTAATAGTAGCTGCAACCGATGAAGTAACGATAGTTTGGCAATGTCTGACAGGCTGTATTATTAGCAAGTGCAAACATATTATTTCCAGTGCCGCCCACGCCCTTTATCCTGTAGATAATTCCTGAACCGTTATCAATTGCTAGCGTGCCATTGTAACTCATGTTTTTGACTCTCATCAACTGTGATCCTAGACGGTAGTTATACCCAGAGACTGAGCTTCCATCTGGCGCTAAGGCAAACATATTCTGTCCACCTCCACCAGTAGATTTAATTTTGACAAGGACAGGTTGATTACTTCCCTCTAGTTTGCCCGCCACAAAGAGAACACTGCTTTGAGGTTCCCACATCATGCCATAGAACTCAACAAAGTTTTGCTGACCTAACCATTTTCCTGTAGCTCCGTCTGTTTTAGTAAGAACTTTACCAGAATTACTCAGAGAAAGATTGATATTACCAATCCTCAAATTTGAGGTTGAAAATACACCATCAGCATAGACAGGAGACACCGCAAACCCGATCATTACTGTTGCCAAACTCATCACTGCCATTTTGTTAAGCATAAAATACCTTTGTTAGCAAATAACCAGAGATAACTTGATAAGCTGTTCACCATTTAAATTTACAGAGCCATCTATGCCAGCCAAAGGTTCCATCTCCCAAAAAATGCGGTTTAAATGCCAAACAGCTTACTGCTTCCATGATTCCTTATAAATCAAAAGTTTACCCACTCAAAAATGCTTAATTTTGTTGGCAATTTGATCTGCTAATCCAACTCCCCCGCGCGAAAAATGTTGGTAAATGCCAGAAAATGTTGGAAAATGTTGGGTATAATACGAAAAATCAAGACATCCACAATACTCCATGAATCTTAAGGAAGTGTTAAAAATGGCTGACGAGATGGTATTTGCCAAGACGGGTCAGCACCTAGACGACTTACAAGAGGCAATTCTGCGAGGAACTCTACAAGATGAAACATACACCCAAATTGCCAAGGAAAAGCACTGTGATGAGAGTTATGTCAGGGATGTTGGCTCAAAGTTATGGCAGATATTTTCAGAGGAATTAGGACAAAAAGTCAAGAAATCAAATTTTCGAGCAACAATAGAAAGGTTGCAAATCAAATTTTCACATTTTGCACAAGATTACGCTCAAATTGGTAGCGTTACTATCTGTGGAGACACAAGAGAAAACTCATACTCACCAAATCAACAAACATCTAACCCACAACAAACCCCAACTTTACATCATGATTTAAGTGAGATGCCGAGATTAGGTGCATTCTACGATCGCACTTCCGAACTCCACACCCTAAAAACATCAATTTTAACAGAAAAAATTCAACTTATTACCATCAACGGCATCAGCGGTATCGGCAAAACCGCCCTAGTAACACAACTCGTACAACAGATTAAAAATGAATTTCAATATGTAATTTGGCGAAGCTTAGAAACATCCCCAACTCTACTCGAACTTCAAACTAACCTCATCGAATTTTCATCTCAACCAACAGACATAAACTCACCAGCAACTAATCTCAAACCATTACCTCTCATCAAATATCTACAAAAGGATCGGTGTTTGATAATTTTAGATGACATCCATCACCTTTTCAGTAGCGGACAACTTGCAGGTCAGTATAAACCGGGATATGAAGAATATCGCGGCTTTTTTAAACAAATTAAAGACTTATCCCATCACAGTTGCCTGCTACTCATTGGTTGGGAAGCACCGCGAGAAATTGCTCAAATTAAAAATAAAAATACCCCCATATATACTCTCACTCTCACAGGTTTAGACACTACAACCGCAAGGGAAATTTTTAAAGAAGAAGGTTTAGAACCACAAGACTACTGGGATATACTAATTAACCACTATCAAGGCAATCCCTTATGGTTAAAAAGTGTGGCTAATATGATTGTAGAATTAGGATACGACGCTAATGAGTTATTACAAAATCATACCACATTATTGCCCGAAGATTTGAAAGATGTTTTACAGCAACAGTTTAATCGATTATCGGAGATAGAAAAACAAGTTATGTTCTTGTTGGCTAGGGAAAACGAGCCTGTTAACCTGGCAAAATTGCTAGAAAATAGTATGATTTCACCGTCAGATTTAATAAATGCAGTGCAATCTCTATCGCGGCGTTGCTTCATTGAAAAACCAGAAAACCTTTATACTCTTTCACCTATACTAAGGCAGTATATCAAAGGATTGTAACTCAAATCTAAAATCGCTCTGTGCTATCATTAAGATTATCAAACTTATTTAGTCTAGCTCTATGACTACCATAGCTCCAGTGACAACACTCTCCAAACTCGCTGATTACTACATCTGGTTCGCGAATGATGTAGGCTCCTACCTCAGCAACCAAAAGCTACAAAAACTATTGTATTATGCCCAAGCGTGGTATCTAGCCTTTGAAGATACACCCCTTTTTGATGAGGATTTTCAAGCTTGGGTACATGGGCCGACTATCCCGGCTTTATTTTACGAATACAAAGAACAATTTGGGTTTAAGCCAATTCTGAAAGAAGTCGAAAAACCAGAGTTTCCAGAGGAAGTACAAAAGTTTTTAGACGACTTATCTGACGAGTATTTCTTTCTCGATGCTTATGAGTTAGAATTGATGGTACGCCGTGAAGATCCTTGGATTAAAGCGAGAGGCGACTTGCCAAGAGATCAACCTTGTCATGCTATTATTACGAAGGAATTAATGAGAGACTACTACAAAACCCGTGTCATCGAAGAACAAACCTAAAAAAGCAGAGCTACGTGGCCAGCCCTCCTTATCTAGCATCAAGCGCAAAGATGTAAAAATACCGGAAGGAATTAGTTTTTCCTTCCTGTATTATCAGGATGATAAAGATAAATTTTCAATTAGGGGTAGAGATGCTAAATATCTAGCATCTCTGTTGAAAAGGCTGCGCGATTTATCACAATTGAAAGCACAAGAAATTATTAATAATCAGAGTAAAAGTCTGCGCTGTCATGGAATAGTTTGGCAAGATACAACTGAACCTAATGGTTTTGGTCTTCCTAATGAAGATCAGCTTGTAAATACGCCTTACCAGTTTCAAATATCTGCTAATGAATACGGCAGGGTACATGGATTTTTTAGTGAAAATATTTTTTATATTGTCTGGCTAGATCCAGACCACAATCTTTACAGTTAAAATTATCATAATTTTAGACAATTTTTTACCCCTGAGACAATTGCGTTACATAAAAACGCGATCGCACTCCCCCGCTGAGTCAAAGCGATCGCGCAAAATTTCCCTCTAAGAGATTCAAAACGGCATATCAATCATGTCCCCAAAAGGTCGGGGTTCATCCATTGGCGTTCTTGCAGGTTTTGACTCATATCGATCAATCCATTTTTTAGCAAGTTCCAACGCCTCCTCCTCAGTTTTGGCATTTTGGACGGCGACGTGGTGGTTGCCGTTGGCATCCCAAGTCTCGACGTAAAATACTTTCTGGGATTGAATAATCCAACCTTTGTACGTTTCTGCCGGTTCCATAGTTGCAATCTGAAAAAAATTTCGCTTGCGGTTTGCTTGCGGGGCTGATTTTAAAGATCGCCCTCTCTAAAGATGAATTTTACGGCGGTTTGTATAGTATTTTTGGGGAAAAGTAAGTTTAATGGTCAACCAAATGATAAAACTCCTCCACGAAGTCTTCAACTGCAAGAAATACGTCCAGCGGCTGATGCTAGCGATCGCACTCTTTGTTATTGCTACTCAGATGCTAGCATTACCCGCACAGGCGACTGGCGTTTACGAAATTCCCAATCTATCACCAGGCGATCGCACTTGGGTGATCGACAAAGGCGAAATCCTCAGCCGGATCAGCGAAGGTAATATCAGTAGCGTCCTCGATAATCTCGAAAAGGAGACTGGCAAGGAAGTCAGATTCGTTACCATCCACCGCTTCGACTACGGCGAAACCGCCGCTAGTTTCGCCGAGAAACTGTTTCAAAAATGGTTTCCCACCCCAGAAGCACAAGCTAATCAAATTGTACTTGTCCTCGATACAGTCACCAATAACACGGCAATTCGTACAGGGGAAGGTGTTAAATCCCTCCTCAGCGATGACATTGCTAAAAGTGTAGCTGACGAAACCGTGCAAGTACCGCTACGACAAGGTAACAAATACAACGAGGCATTTTTAGCAGCAGGCGATCGCATTGCAGCAGTAATCTCTGGCAAACCCGATCCCGGCCCTCCTGAAGTTGTTGATAACGTTCAAGTTGAAGGCACATTCAAAAGAGCAGAAGAAACTGATACTGGTAATGCCACTCTCATTGTAGTTGTACTGTTGGTACTGGCAACAGTAATTCCCATGGTGACATACTTCTGGTATCAAGGTTTTAACTAATCTTGAATATACTCTTTACCATTTAATAAAGCCATTTCTGCCCGTACAAACTCCCGCCCTAGATAAGCTGCGTGATCTAATTGTGTCACCGGACTGGGGCGGGTTTCTTCAAAGATTTTAACGCAAAGTTCCTTAGCAGTTCTACCAGTAAAAATGGTGGCCTCATTACGTTCCACCTTACCGCGTGCAGGGATGGGTTTGCCTGTTTCTGGATCGACAGCGAGGCCGCGATCGTCGATAATATTCGTAAAATGTTTGGCACAAATTAAGCCAGCTTCACAGTTGAGATAGATGATGAAGTAGCCGCCTGGGTCGAGGTCGATGTGGCGTTTGGAAAGGTTGTCATCAATTGCCGTCAGATTTTCCAAGGTTAAACTCATAGTTGAAGACAGGGAGCGATCGTATTGCTGAACAATAGCTGTATTTTTTTCACTATTTCTATTTTATCTCGTTATGGGGCTTGTTTGGGAGATTAATGATATCATCTCTGTTTGATTCATTTATCTAGGCAAATCCGCGCCTTGTATCTTCAAAGAGGTAGGCGATCGCTCTATCTAGTGCCATTTGTAGAAAATAATACCCATATTTTCCTCAAAACCCTTATTCCGAGTCGAAAAATGACCAAGAAACATTTAGGAGACTAAAAACATGGATTCTTTAGAACCAGAAGAAAAAAAGTTGTTAGATAGTGTAGACAACCAGGAATGGCATAGTGTTGCCAAGCTGAGTGAAACAGTAGAAAATTATCGAGAATTTGCCCAAAATCATATTAATAGATTAGCAGATGTTCCGATTAGTATTACGCTCGATCCCGATGTAGCAGAAGTGTTTAATAATTCCAAATTAGTTAATCAAATTTTGCGGGTAATAATGAAAAAGACCTTATCAGTTTCCCTAGAAGAAACTGAATCGGGAACCATTAATTTAAGTTTGACTCCTGAATTTATAGAAGTCATCCAAAAAGCACAGGTTCGGTTATAATTAGATTGCGAAATAGTTTGTCTTAATGCTGAAATGAAATTTATAGATTTATTTGCGGGGATTGGAGGTTTTAGACAAGGTTTTGAAAATGCAGGTTTTGAATGCGTTTTCTCCTGTGAAGTAGATAAACACTGCCGAGAAGTTTACAGCAATAATTTTAATGAGGTTCCTTTTGGTGATATTAAAGATGTCAATCCCCATGAGATAGAAGATTTTGATGTTTTAGTAGCCGGATTTCCTTGTCAACCTTTTAGTATTTGTGGCAAAAAGCTAGGATTTGAAGATACTAGAGGTACTTTGTTTTTTGATATTTGTCAAATTATCAAAGTTAAGCAGCCTAAAGTTGTTGTTCTCGAAAATGTTAAACACTTAATCCATCACGATCGCGGCAATACTTTAAAGGTAATTCTTGCTAGTCTGCGAGATTTGGGATACAATGTGGACTATAAAATTCTGAATGCTAAAAACTTTGGACTTCCGCAACATCGAGAAAGGATATTTATTATCGGGACTAAGGGTAAAGAGTTTAAATTTTCTAAGTTGAAGACTAAATTTCCGCCCAAACTTCGAGATTTTCTAGATGTAGAGGGTGATTTTGAAATCTTGGATAGATCGAAATACACTTTAATTGACAGTCCAAAAAAGCAAATATCGGGGTTGTTATTTGTGGGTTACAGAAATAAGGGAACTTGGAAAACTGGCGTGAGGCCAAATACTGAACATTTATCGAGAGTTCATCGGCAACCTAATCGGATTTATTCGGTAGATGGAGTGCATCCAACTATACCATCGCAAGAAACTTCTGGTAGATTTTTTATCTATTTTCCTGAGAAAGAGATAGTGAGAAAGATGACGCTTAAGGAATGTTATCGGGTAATGGGTTTTCCTGAAGATTTTAAAATTTATCCAAGTGTTGGGGAAAGTTATAAGCAGATTGGTAACTCGGTTTGCGTGCCTGTGGTGGAAGCTATTGCTAAGGAAATATTAAACCAAAACTTGTTGTCAAATGAGCAAAATGGAACGCTTATAAAAACTGAAGAGTATAGACAGCTTGTTTTTTTCAATAGTTAGATGATTTATTGACTCTCAAGATAGCGGAATTATTCTCAATATAAATTATATTACAGCAAAAACTTGACGGATAGAAATAATCATGCTAATTTGATATTAGATGCCGGCATCATCAGCAAAAAATATCAGCAACGGGCGCTTGTTAAGCCCGATAGTCTTGTGAACTCTAAATCAAATAGCTTCAGTCTCGGTGAAATTGTAATCGGGACTGTGTGTAAGCTGGAACCCGAAGGCGCTTTGATTGACCTCGGTTCTGAAATAGCTGCTTATATTCCGCTGCGGGAGATGTCAATAGTTGAAGTGGAATCCCCAGAGCAGGTTTTGCAGCTAAATGAAACCCGTCAATTTTCGGTTGTGCGTGACTATAGCGACCCAGAAAATAATCCCAGACTTTCCTTGTCCATCCGAGAACTTGAGCGTCGCATAGCTTGGGAACGAGTGCGGCAAATGCAAGCAGAAAATGTCACAGTTTACGCCACAGTTTATGCTATGAATCCTGGCGGAGCATCGGTAAAGATTGAAGGGTTGCGTGGCTTCATTCCCAGTTCTCATATCTGTACCGACAAACCTAAAGAAGATTTGATAGGAGAAGAACTTCCTCTCAAGTTTTTGGAAGTGGATGAAGAGTGCGATCGCCTGTCACTAAGTCACCGCAGTGCTTTGCTTGAACCCATGATCAAAAAGCTGAAAGTGGGCGATGTTGTTGTCGGTAAGATACGTGGACTTAAGCCCTACGGCGCATGGGTCAATATCGGAGATGTTCCGGCTTTGCTACACATTTCTGAAATTTCCCACGTTCCCTTTGATGCGTCTGATAGCGTTTTCAAAGTTAATGACGAAGTGAAGGTAATGATTCTGGATGTGGATACTGTGAGGGGTCGAATCTCAGTTTCAACTAAGCAACTAGAACCCGAACCGGGCGATATGTTAAAAAATCCTCAGTTGGTTTATGAAAAAGCTGAGGAAATGGCGGCTAAATATCGCCAGCAGATGCAAGAAAGGCAGAAGGATTCTGTCTGAAAGAGTTGAGATGAGGAGAAATGCGATCGCGCTTTGATAAGGGTGCGATCGCTTTTTAAGGCCTCCAGACAATTTGAGACTGCATCAGGCAAAGGTAGGACTTACACAGGTCGTCCCAGAAACCGGGTTTTTGAGAGAATCTGTGGATCAAAACGAAGTATTGTCGTCAAAAAACCCGGTTTCTTTGGTTGGGTGCGTAAGTCCTGAAAGGCTCAAATTTTGATGTACTCCATAAAATTTGATTTATGGGGTATTATACCGAAAATTTCTGTATAATATAGTTATATTTCTTTAGCATTAAATGTGCCAATATCAACAATTGGAGAAAACAGATGTGGGATGAAAGATACAGTGCAGAAGAGTACGTATATGGCACAAGCCCGAACAATTTTTTGGAAGCGAACTTCAGCAGTATTCCCAAAGGTAAAGTTCTAAGCTTGGCTGAAGGAGAAGGGCGGAATGCTGTTTTCCTGGCGAAACAAGGTTACTCTGTAACTGCTGTAGATGCATCTCTAGTGGGTTTGAATAAGGCTAGAAAGTTGGCAGAAGATAATGGGGTTGTTATTGAGTTTATTCAGGCCGATCTAGCAGATTATGATTTAGGCGAAAATCAATGGGATGGAATTGTATCTATATTTTGTCCATTGCCTTCTTCAGTCAGAAAACAACTTCATAAAAAAGTTGTAGCCGGGTTAAAGCCAAACGGTGTTTTTCTGATTGAGGCTTATACACCCGATCAGTTGAAGCATGGTACTGGCGGGGGAAATTCAGTAGATGTGATGCAATCTAAAGAAACTTTAAGCCTTGAGTTAGCTGGCTTAAAGTTTCAGCATATAATTGAGCTTGAGCGTGATATAATAGAAGGCATTTATCATACTGGGATTGGAGCAGTTGTGCAGGCGATCGCATCAAAAGAAATATAACAGCCGTAGAATTACCTAAATTTACTTTCCCGATCTAACACGGGAAGATTTAAAAGCCTGCATCGCATACGCGGCTGACCGCGAGCGTCGGTTTATGAGTGCGCCAATATCCGCTTGACGACTAGGCATGATATAGTGTAAATTATTGAAAGTAAGCAAAAAATTGGGAATAGATATTTTTTAGCTATGTATTCATCTTCTATAGAATCTTACTACAATAATCCTTATTCCTTTCATTTTCGGATAAAAGATTTAATATCACAACTCCAATTGCGAGGTGACGAAAAAATCCTAGACGTAGGATGTGGAGACGGGAGACTAACTGTAGAAATTTCCAAATATTTGCCCCAAGGTTATGTTATTGGTCTTGATTGTTTTCCAGAAATTATAGAATTTGCTAAAAGTAAGTTTAATCGAGAAAATCACCCGAATGTAGAATTTCAATTAGGCGATGCGAGAAGCCTTGAATTTGAAAAATCATTTGACGTGATTGTTTCTTTTGAAGCTCTTCATTATATCCCCGAACATATCTCCGTACTGACAAGGTTTAAAGAAATTATCAAGCCTAAAGGGAAAATTTTACTAACTTTTATAGGTGAAGGCTCTAAAAATTCCTTTCATTTTATTTTGCAAGAATTACTCCTGCATAGTAAGTGGAAAGAATTAAAAAATTTTCATTATCAGTTTTATTCGCCTGCTGACTATAAAAAAATGTTACAAACTGTAGGATTTTGTACGAATAGAGTAGAGGTTTTTCCCCTACCGTTAAAGCATAACAGCAAAATAGAAATAAAGCAACATATTGAAAAAGAGTGGCTTTCTTTAACTTCTAGGATACCTCAAGAAATTTACGAGGTTTTTCTTGAGGATTTAGTAACTATTTATATGGAACGCAATCCTTCCAATCAGAATGGTTTAATTGAAAGTGACAAACAATGGTTAGAAATTCAAGCAACTATAGCGCCTCCGGCTTAAATGAATAAGGAATTTTTGTTTGTCTTCAGGAATGGTTAAAAAGTCTGTATTTGAGTCTAATTTGGGGAGTAGCCGAGGCCAGAAACCGGGTTTCTTCCTAGATATCTCGTTGGAAAGCTTGGATTTTTCAGAGAAACCCGGTTTCTTTGCGTAGGATGGAAAATCTCAAATAATGCTTCGCCCCTATAATCCTAATCGCCTTGGCGGTTGCTATAATTCCATAGTAATGGCTTTAGCCATTACTATAAAACAAATTAAGCGGGAACTTTAATTTTTTTACTCCAAGAAACAGCAAAAGCTGAGTGAATTACTTTCAAGGCGATCGCAGAAATTTAGAATTTTGAGGAGGTAAAGATTTTTATACTTTTGTTTTTCAGTTTGGAGGAGTTGGTATTATTAGGGGGAAAATGGCTGAAGGGGGGACAATGAGGACTGAAAGCCTTAACTGACAAGGTACACAACCGTGTAAAATAAAAAAAGATAGGTCAGCATTGTCAACAAGACCTATCTTATTAAGAAATGAAAAATATGCTCCCATTATACCAAACTTATCTAGCATTATATCTAAGTCCCTCCGAATTATTAATGTTTAGCATCTTGATAAATCTTCTTCAAATTCATAAATGGGTGCGCTTAGAAAGTCTAGCAAATAGATTACCTTTAACCATAAAATATGACAGCCGTAGAAAAAGACTCCAAAGGTTCTTATCTTTGAAAGTAAAAGCATGAATATTTCCAAGAAAAAGGAGAATGGAAGACGTTAAAAGATTTGGGATTAAAACCAGGAATATCTCTCTACTTTGAGGGTGTTAAGGTAACAAAAAGCAAAGGATTTGGAGACTTTAATATTGTAGCAAAATGGAAAAAAACTTATCATGGCAAGAAAACTAAAGAACCTTGGTTTTTATTAACCAATATGAACAGCTTGTCTCAAGTAGTTTCTGCTTATAAGAAGCGAATGGGAATTGAAGAAATGTTTAGAGACTTTAAAAAAGGTGGTTACAATTTGGAGGCAACTCAACTTGAAGGAAAACGACTATTATCTCTACTTCTTTTAATAACATTTGCCTATACCCAAGCAACTTTAGCGGGCGATAATTTGCAAGGTAAAGGGGTAGCTAATTATGTAGGCAGACCAAAAGAAGCCAAACGTCAAAATCGAAGACATAGCCGTTTTTACCTGGGTTTACACGGGCAAGATTGGTTAGATTCTCTCGATATTTTTGCCAAAGAAGTTGAGGAGTTAGTGTCACTTTCCCCTCAAAAACGCCGATATTATCAGCGAGGTCGAAGGGTCACAAGCCTTATCCAGTCTGCTTTTTAGTCTTTCTTGTCTCCCCTTCAGGCATAACACGCCTAAATAAAATGTTATGAAGATTGTAGCCATTTTCCCCTGGGAGGGTGACAAAGAGGGCTACAAGCTAGAATGAATAAGGGTTGCAGCCTGTATACCCTGTTGATAAAAGCGACGTTCAAAGGGAACCAAATCAATGCGATCGTTAGTTGAGGTAAGTTGAGAAATCGTTGTAGCTTGCGACGACGACTTTCGGCTTTAATTGGATAGGGAAATACCCCTGCGAGTTGATCGAGTTTTACTTGTTTCTCTGATTGTAACAGCTTAAGTAAAATTGTCAGTAGAAGAAACTGAGCGTGCGTCAGTTATTGTTGTAAGTGGGTCTGGTAGAATGTTGGTAACATTTTTTTGATAGGAAGTGCGTGTAACAATTCGGCTGCCTATCTTTTTTTATCACAACTGGGTTCAATCTTTACCCCATAAGGGTTTCGGGCGGGTTGTCACCCCCCCAGGGTCTTAACAATTAACAATTAACAATTAATAGTTAACCGTTAACAGTTAACCGTTAACAGTTAACATTTATATCTTTTCAAAATTGCACTTTATAGAGGTTAAATAACTCGCCGTTTCTCTTTTTAACTACCTTCGCACCAGTAGATTTAATCAATTTTTCCCAATCAGCGATCGCTTCTAAAAATACCTCAGCTCCTCGATAAGTTTCCAAAATTGCCCAATCCTCGGCCAGAGGCGCATCAGGGTTGAGAATATCAAAGACAAAATAACCTTCCGGTTTCAAAACTCGCTTGACTTCCCCCATTACCACCTCCCAGTAATCTAAGGGAAAATAACAGCTAAACCCCGTCGCGAAGCACAAATCGAACTGATTTTCTTCGTAATTCAAACGGTGAGCTGGCCCCAACTGCACGCCTTTAAACAGCTTAGAATTTAGCTGGGGCCCGCGAGCATTTAAGGCATCTCGCGCTACTGTGCTGCTATCTTGTCCGTAAAAAAAGGCTTCCCAGTCTCGCCAAGGATAAACCAAAAAGCTGACCCCACAGCCAATATCCAAACAGCGCTGATTTTTCTGGGGTTTGGCAATTTCCCAAAAAGGAGAAGCCACCTTAGCTAACAGAGTACCTGCTGCCAAGTCCCGAAAAATTGGCATCGCCTCCACTTCTTCGGGTAGAGCGAAATTTTCTCCTCGATATTCGCGATCGAAACGAGAGGAGACTTGAGAAAGTAGAGCCTGCCAACTTTCAGGATGGCCACTAGAAAACCAAGAGCGATCGCCTTCTGATTGTGGACTTGTACTAGCACGGTCGAGCTTTTTAGACATCAATCAATACCTTTTAGGAGAACCCTTGAGAGCCTTCGTAAAGTTCTGACGATAGGATTTATTGAAAATTAAAGCTGGCCACAGCAACGACAGCTTGAGCCGATTTGAAAAGCTCCTGTCGAAGGGTGTCCGCTCAAACCCCTGCCAGAACTTCCACATACCGCCGCCGTAAATGACTAGCAACGCCAAGCTAATTAACGTACTCATCAACTAAACCCCTAAATAACCGATCGGATTGGATAAACTTCTTCATTGCGCTACCCTTGTCAATTCTAGCCAACAGCGCCCTCGGCTTGCCTACAAAATTCTTGAGGACTTAACACTTCACTTATAACTTTTTTTCCCCTGTACAGCCTATAATAATGTAATGTAACATTTGTCACCAGTCTTAGCTTATATTTGCTAGTAAGGGTTGCACCTTACCAAAGAAAGCGATCGCCAAAGACTAAAAAATAACAAGCTCAAAAAAGCTTGATTCCTTCAATCACTTCCGCAATCAGGCGATCGCCCTTGAGCAGGAACAAATCGCTACACTAGATTTTTGATACTCGCAGATCATCAAGCTGAAGGCTTATAGCTAAAGGCTGATAAGTTCGATCAGGCAAGAATTCCTACTAGACAATGACCTGAAACCCTTAACTTTGCAAGGAGGACTTATGCGAGCAGTGCTGATGGCCGGAGGATCGGGAACACGGCTTAGACCGCTGACGTGCGATCTACCAAAACCGATGGTACCCATTGTCAACCGCCCCATTGCTGAACATATCGTCAATTTGCTACGGCGGCATCACATTACAGAAATTATTGCGACGCTGCACTACCTCCCTGACGTGATGCGCGATCACTTTTCAGACGGTAGTGACTTTGGCGTACAGATGACTTATGCCGTTGAGGAAGACCAACCCCTCGGCACGGCTGGTTGTGTTAAAAATATTGCTGAACTTCTCGATCGCACTTTCTTGGTAATTAGCGGCGACAGCATCACAGACTTCGACTTAACGGCAGCTCTGAACTTTCACCGCAGCATGAAATCAAAAGCTACCCTGATTTTAACTCGCGTTCCTGACCCGATGGAATTCGGTGTGGTGATTACTGATGAAAACTATCGCATCCGCAGGTTCCTAGAAAAACCCTCCACCAGCGAAGTTTTCTCAGATACAGTCAACACGGGCGCTTATATCTTAGAACCAGAAGTTTTAGATTACCTGCCAGCTAATGCAGAAAGTGACTTCTCGAAAGACTTATTCCCATTGCTGCTAGAAAAAAATGAGCCGATGTACGGCTACGTCGCCTCTGGTTACTGGTGCGATATTGGTCAACTCGATATTTACCGGGAAGCTCAGTATGACGCACTGCGCGGAAAGGTGAAACTAGAATTTCCTTATTACGAACAAAAGCCGGGACTTTGGGTAGGTCAAAACACTTTTATTGACGAAACTGCGATTATAGAGACACCTGCGATCGTTGGTAATAACTGCCGCATCGGGCCCAGAGTCAAAATTGCCGCCGGCACCGCAATTGGAGACAACGTAACTGTCGGTGCTGATGCCAACCTCAAACGTCCCATTATCTGGAACGGCGCAATTATTGGCGAAGACGTTCACCTGCGGGCCTGCGTGATTTGTCGAGGAACCCGCGTCGATCGCCGCGCTCACGTCTTGGAAGGTGCTGTAGTCGGTTCTTTGTGTACTGTAGGGGAAGAAGCTCAAGTCAGTCCTAGCGTTCGGGTGTGGCCGAGTAAAAAAATAGAATCGGGAGCTCAGTTGAATAATAACTTGATTTGGGGAGACCAAGCCAAGCGCAATCTCTTCGGACAGCGAGGTGTGCAGGGATTAGCCAACGTTGATATTACTCCAGAATTTGCAGTTAAATTGGGAGCAGCTTACGGCTCTACCTTAAAACCCGGAGCCTCAGTGTTGGTTTCCCGCGATCAACGTAGCATCTCTCGCATGGTTTCTAGGTCTTTTATTGCAGGTTTAATGTCTGTAGGCATTAATGTGATGAATTTAGAAGCGAGCGCGATTCCGATTACTCGCGCCGTCGTACCCACACTATCAATTGTGGGGGGGATTCACGTTCGACTTTCCCCAGATCGAGCTGATAATATTTTAATAGAATTTTTTGACTCAAAAGGAATCAATATCACAAAAGCCATTGAGAAAAAAATAGAAGGAGCTTATTTTAAGGAAGATTTGCGGCGGGCACAAATTCCTGAAATTGGAGATATGGTCTACTTCAACCAAGCGCTAGATGTTTATAGCCGCAGGTTTGAAAGGCAGATGAATGTTGAAGCAATTCGCTACAGTAATTCTAAGGTGGTGATTGACTATGCTTACGCTGTCTCTGGCGCGATTTTACCCCAACTCCTAGCTAAGTTTGGCTGCGATGCGGTGGTACTCAATGCCAGCCTGAAGCAGACATCCCTCCCAGAGGAAGAAAAAGAGCATTTGCTAGATCAACTCGGTCGCGTGGTCAAGGCTCTCAATGCTAACTTTGGAGTGCAGGTATCTGCAAATGGGGAACAGCTAATTTTAGTTGATGAATCTGGTATTGCCATTCGAGGAGAAATGTTGACGGCGCTGATGGTACATCTGATGCTGACTGCTCATCCGAGATGTACGGTAGTAGTACCTGTTCATACTTCTTCGGCGGTGGAAGAGATCGCTCGTCGCCATCACGGTAATGTGATTCGTACTAAGGCAAATCCGACGGCGCTGATGGAGGCGGCTCACACAAATCCGAATGTGGTTTTGGGTGGCAGTGCCAATATCGGTTTTATTTTCCCACAACTGCATCCCGGCTTTGATGGGATGTTCTGTGTTGCTAAAGTAATTGAGATGATGACGATTCAAGAGCGATCGCTCGGACAGATTAAGGCTCAACTCCCCAATGTGACTCACGACAGTTACAGTGTCCGCTGTCCTTGGACGGTGAAGGGAGCGCTGATGCGCTATCTGGTAGAATCTCACTCACCGGATAATTTAGAATTAGTGGATGGAGTGAAGATTTTTAGTTACCATGATGACAATTGGGTATTAGTTCTACCGGATGCTAGCGAACCTCTTGTACATATCTTTGCTAACAGTAATGACCGCGATTGGGTGGCTCAAAGTTTGAGGGAGTACCGCAATCTGGTTTACGATTTTGTTAGCCAAGCAGAAATTGTTAATTGTTAGTTGTTAGTTGTTAGTTGTTAATCGTTGTTAGTTAGTTGCGTGGTTTATTTTTTGTTGTTTGTTGGTGTTAGTTCTTACCAATCACCAATTACCAATCACCAATTATCAATTATCAATTATCAATTACCAATTACCAATTACCAATCACCAATCACCAATTACCAATCACCAATTACCAATTACCAATTACCAACTGATGAATAGCTGTATTTTGATGGCGGAGATCGTTCAAGCACCGCAACTCCGCTACACCCCTGATAATCAAACTCAAATAGCTGAAATGCTTGTGCAGTTTCCAGGTAGTCGGCCTGAAGATCCCCCATCAACTTTGAAGGTTATAGGATGGGGAAATTTGGCTCAAGAAATTCACGGCAATTATCACCAAGGCGATCGCATTATTATTAAAGGTCGCCTGAATATGAACACGATTGAGCGAAAACCGGAAGGATTTAAGGAAAAACGCGCTGAATTAACCGCTGAGCAGATTTATAGTCTCGGAGCAGCGGAGATGACATCCTTTTCAACAGCCAATATATCCCACACAGAGCAGACTAAAGTTCCTACAAATGCACCTGTTTCTGCTCCTAGTAATGTCGTATCTCTAGGTTCGCGCAATCGAGGTCAAAACCCTGTTTCTACTACGGCTAATCAGTCTAGTGGAACCGAAAATTGGGAATCCAATCCATCAGGATATCAATCTCCAAATTCTCCCTCAATTGAACCGATTCCTTCTGAGGAAGGTGAGGGCCCTGATTACGATCCGATCCCTTTTTAGAAAGTTAGAAGTTATCCCTCTTTTGTCACTACGGGGAGAGAATTTTCTGGAATTACTGGTTTGTAAGGCTTTCGCCGAGCGTTGCATAAATTATTGAGAATGGCTAAAATCCCGCGATCGCAAGGCGAAAGCCTTTTTCTCTGCTCGAAGTGAGAAAAGAGGGGTTATACCAATTCTCCAAAGTTATGCAATAGTAGAGGCAGGAGGAGGCAGGTCGATCTTCTGAAGTTAACTCAACAATGCAGATTGTCTCAATAACTTGGAGAATTGGTAACAGGACTTACGCACGCGAGGCCAAAAACCCGGTTTCTGCGTCAATATCTATCGAAAAAATCGATGATTTTTCAAAGAAACCGGGTTTTTTTGCGTAAGTCCTGGGTATTGTTTCTTTAGTTGGGTGCGTAAGTCCTGCTAAATAGTTTTTTGACCCAAGCTAATTTATGGGAATTTAAGGCAACTAAACGGTTTTATCAAATCAAAGCATTTCCCTCTTGATTCCCTATTTTGATAAACTGGTGTAACATTTATTTATAAATATAAAATCAAAAATATGAACCATCCCATAGTAGCAATCAGCGACCTGATCGATCGGCAACGGCAGTTTTTTGCAACTGGCAAGACCAAAGACTTAACCTTTCGGATTGAACAGCTTAAGCGACTCAAAGAAGCTATCTCTTTCAATCAATCACGGATTGTAGAAGCTGTTAATGCTGACCTTAATCGACCAGAGTATGAGGCTTATTTTGAAATTGCGACAGTCTCAGAAATCAATCATGCCATTAAGCACCTAAAATCGTGGGTAAAACCGAAGAAAGTCCCAACTTCCATCGATCAATTTCCTGCATCTGCCAGCATTTATCCCGAACCGAAGGGAGTTGTGCTAATTATCGGGCCTTGGAATTACCCTTTTCAGTTAATGATGTCACCTTTGGTAGGCGCGATCGCGGCGGGTAACTGCGCTATCCTCAAACCCTCTGAAATAGCTGCTCATACCTCCAAACTTGTAGCAGAAATAATTTCTCAAAACTTTGATTCTGCTTATATTGCAGCAGTTGAAGGTGGAGTAGAAATTAGCCAACAATTACTAGCAGAAAAATTTGACCATATCTTCTTTACTGGTGGCATCAAAATCGGTCAAGTAGTGATGGAAGCAGCAGCAAAACATCTAACGCCAGTAACTCTGGAATTAGGAGGGAAAAGTCCTTGCATTGTAGACTCCGAAATTCAAGTTGAATATACGGCAAAACGGATTGCCTGGGGTAAATTTATCAATGCTGGTCAAACTTGTATTGCTCCTGATTATTTGTTAGTAGATCGGAAAGTTAAGCCGGAATTGCTAAAGGCAATTAAGGCATCAATTCAAGAATTTTACGGTGAAAATCCGGCAAAAAGTCCTGACTATTGCCGAATTATCAATCAAAAGCATTTTGGACGCTTGGCAGATTTTTTGAAAGAGGGAGAATTGATTATTGGCGGCGAGATAAATCTAGAGGATAGATATATTTCTCCGACAGTAATAGATGGGATTTCCTGGGATTCGCCCGTGATGAAAGAGGAGATTTTTGGCCCGATCTTGCCAGTATTGGAATATGATGATTTAGGGGAAGCGATCGCTAAAATCAATGCTCGTCCTAAACCTTTGGCTTTGTATTTTTTCTCGAAAAATAAAGGGAAACAACAGCGAGTTTTGCATGAAACTTCGTCAGGAGGGGTGTGTATAAATGATACGGTGATGCAATTTGGGGTGACATCTTTACCTTTTGGGGGAGTTGGAGATAGTGGGATTGGAAGCTATCATGGCAAGGCGAGTTTTGATACTTTTTCCCATTATAAAAGTGTCCTGAAAAAATCATTTCTACTCGATCTGAAATGGCGCTATGCTCCTTATCAGGGTAAGGTAGATTTGATTAAAAAGATGATCGGTTGATATAGCAATCCTATATGAATAGGACTTACGCATTACTTACGTAACGCCGCCATCCTGGCGGTTTCTTACCGCCAGGATGGCGGCGTTACGGATTTTTTTTAAGGAACTAAGCGGACAAACTTATTTTTCCCCACCTGCAAAACCTTATCCTGTAAATCAGCAGGCGACTCAAAAGCAAGATTAACATCAGAAACGCGATCGCCATCCAACTTTACCCCATTTTCTTGAATCTTCCGCCGAGCTTCATTACTACTGGCACACAAACCGCTAGCACTCAGAATATAAAACAACTTCGCGGGAAACTTGACCTCTCCCACAGAAAATTCCGGCACAGCATCAGCTTGTGTAGTATCACCTTGACCAATAGTCATCGCCGTTTGCCGCGCTTGAATAGCAGTCTCCTCATCGTAATATTGTTTTACAACATCAAAGGCTAACAATTGCTGTCTTTGTCGCGGATCTGGCGGCAATTCATTCAATGGCAAATCTGTCAATAGCTCAAAATATTGCTCTAACAAATTATCGGGAACCCGTTGCAATTTTTGGTACATCAAACTCGGATGTTCCGACAAACCCACATAATTGTTCAGAGACTTCGACATCTTCTGAATACCATCAGTCCCGATCAAAATCGGCGTTAGCATCCCAAACTGCGGCCTAATCCGAAAATGGCGCTGCAAATCTCGCCCCACCGCCAGATTAAACTTTTGGTCAGTCCCCCCCAACTCCACATCAGCCTCTACTGCCACAGAATCATAACCTTGCATCAACGGGTAAAGGAACTCATGCAGATAAATCGGAGTCCCCTGTTCCAATCGGGTGTCAAAGCCCTCCTTGGCGAGCATCTGCCCCACCGTCATCGTCGCCAATAGTTCCAAAATTTTTGTCAAGTCAAGCTTAGACAGCCACTCCGAGTTATAGCGAATTTCCAACCGTCCAGGGGTATCAAAATCTAAAATCGGACGCACTTGGTCAATGTAAGTTTGGGCATTTTGAGCCACATCCTCCGGTGTTAGCTGGCGGCGGGCCTCAGATTTCCCTGTCGGATCGCCAATTCTTGCGGTAAAATCACCGATGATTAAGACTGCTGTATGACCCGCATCCTGAAAAGCACGAAGTTTGCGAACAGGGATGCTGTGTCCTAAGTGAATGTCGGCTCCAGTAGGATCGATACCTAATTTAATCCGCAAAGGTCGGTCTGTAGTTGCCAGTCGTTGGATTAAATTCTCATCAGGGTTCTCAGAATCAGGCTGATTGGGGAAAATCTCGCTGATGCCCCGCAGCAGTCGCGAAAAATCGGAAGTTAGAGTTGAAGTTTGATTAGAAGACATATTTTGCAAAGGCGGGGTGGAATTCGTTAAACTCACTGGATTAATGCTTACAGAACTTAAGCACTCACTACCATTTTCTATGATTACGATCCTGACGGCTGGCTGGCCCTACCCAAGGTCGCGATCGCAAAGGTTGATTTTTAGTGAGTAACGCTTAAGTTCTAGCTTAAAACACACGACTATCAAGTTAATATAATCCCAAAGCTCTGTTGCCAGCAGAAGGCGCAAGCGCCTCTCTCCCCAAATCTCAAATCTTAAATCTCAAATCGAGTGAGGAAGTGAACTGAAGTGTCAACCAACGCTATCCAAAATAACCAGCGGGAAAACTCGGCTCCCGTCTTTGAGTTCGTTCAGTCAGTTAGTAAAGTAACAGCAGGAACCATACTCGGCATCACGATGCTTGCCAGTTCGGTAGTAGCTGGCGGACTGGTTGGTTTAGCGATCAGCTTCCGCAACCTCCCAGACGTTCGCATCCTGCAAAGCTACTCTCCCACAGAAACGAGCCATATTTATGACATCACTGGCAAACCGATAGCTAGTATCCACGATGAGGCTAACCGAGATGTCGTACCCCTCAACAAAATTTCGCCCCACTTGAAGCGAGCAGTCTTAGCGATCGAAGACAGTAATTTTTTCACCCACAAAGGTATTAACCCTGGTGGTATTGCGCGTGCATTTTTGGTCAACTTGGAGCGAGGCAAAACCGTTGAAGGCGGCTCGACGATGACGATGCAGCTAGTGAAAAACCTGTTTTTGTCTCCTCGGCGCGAATTTAGCCGCAAAATAGCTGAGGCTGTGATGGCCATCCGCTTAGAGCAAATTCTTAAGAAAGATCAGATTTTAGATCTGTATTTGAATCAGGTTTACTGGGGCCACAATTTGTACGGGGTAGAAACTGCTGCTCAAAGTTATTTTGGCAAGTCGTCTGCGGACTTAACCTTGGCAGAAGGGGCGATGATGGCGGGTTTGATTTCAGCTCCCGAAGAGTACAGCCCTTTTGTTAAATATGAGGTGGCTAAAGAGCGGCAGCTCATTGTTTTAAATCGGATGAAGGAGCTTAAATGGATTACGGCAGAAGAAGAAAGTGCCGCTCGTAAGCAACCGATTAAGTTGGGAAAGATTACTTCGTTTAGCAAGAGTCAGGTTCCTTACGTAACCGAAGCAGTGGTAGATGAGCTGACTAAGCGGTTCGGTCGAGATGCAGTTCTCAAGGGGGGGATGCGGGTTCAGACGACGATCGATTTGAAACTCCAGCGTCTAGCTGAATCTACGGTGAAGGAATCCCACGAACGTCTTTATAATTACGGAATTTATCGCGATTACGATCAAGGTCAAATTGCTCTGGTGGCTGTCGATCCCCGCACTCACTTCGTTAAGGCAATGGCGGGTGGCGTAGATTACAAGAAAAGCCAATACAACCGCGCCATTCAAGCTCGGCGACAACCTGGTTCTGCCTTTAAGCCTTTCGTTTACTATACTGCTTTTGCCTCTGGCAAATATGCCCCTGATTCTGTTGTCTACGATAGTCCAGTTAGCTACCGCGATGGTGACGGTTACTACTCTCCGCAAAACTACGGCGGCGGCGGATTTTCTGGTGCTGTCAGTATTCGCAGAGCTTTAGAGGTATCGTTAAATGTGCCGGCGATCAAGATTGGTCAGGCAGTCGGACTGAATAAAGTAATTGAAGTTTGCCGGATTCTGGGTATTAAGAGTCCGATGGAACCTGTAATTTCTCTGCCTTTGGGTGCTGTTGACTTGACTCCTTTGGAAATGGCTGGGGCTTTTGCTACCTTTGCTAATAATGGTTGGCAATCGGACACTACTTTTATTGCTCAAGTAACTGACAGCAGCGGCAACGTTTTGCTGGACAACACACCCAAACCTAAGCTAGTTCTTGACCCTTGGGCCGCTGCTTCTCTCAATAATGTGCTGCAAGGGGTGATTAACCAAGGAACGGCAACAGCAGCCAGGATCGGGCGGCCCGCAGCCGGCAAAACTGGGACTACATCTTCGGAGCGCGATATCTGGTTTGTCGGTTACGTACCGCAGTTAGCCGTTGCGGTTTGGGTGGGCAATGACGATTACAGACCTTTGAGCTACGGTGCTACGGGCGGTACAATGGTAGCTCCAGTTTGGCGCGATTTTATGAGCCAAGCTTTGCAGAATGTACCAGTAGAAAACTTTCGGCCCGCTTCTGACTTTGAGCGGCCCTAGACTTGTTTTTCTAGTTCTGACTTCATCCGCTCCAGCGTTGAGTGCATTTGCTCAAACATTTGCTGGGGCGTTACCCCAAATTGACCCAATTGTGTCTTTAACTGTTCTACTGTCATCTGAGCCATGAAGTCCTCTGAAAGCTCAAACCGTTTCATAAAGATGCGGTAACGATCCATCATGGCTTCCATCTGGGAGATGAACATCTTTTTACCTTCACGGTCAAATTTGCCGTAGTTGCTACCCAGTTTGATCAGGGATTGATAATCCTCAAACAACTGCTTGGCTTCTTGCTGAACTATTTCTGAATCAAAAAATCCCATTGTCGTCCTATTTTTTGATATTTAACTGCTTTTATTTTATAGCGATTTTCAGTTGCATGAGAACA
>NZ_CACA01000355.1:0-12997 GCF_000180455.1 Kamptonema sp. PCC 6506 | reverse complement strand
TGCTCCCCTGCTATCTTTGGTGGATGACGCTTGACTAAATCTTTTAATGTTTTGGAGGCCCAAGCTTTTGCTTGACTGTTGGAACTTTTAGTTAAAGCGGAACAGAGAGCGATCGCGTCTTTGACTTTCCCAGTCTTTTTATAAGCAATCACCAATCCCATCTGTGCCCGCAAACCCGATCGCTGATTTGCCTCTGCTTTGGCAATAGCTTCTAGATGTGCGATCGCGCTGGGGTAATCTTTTGCTTTCAAAGCAGCTAAACCATCTTCCAGAGAGGGTTTAATAGATGAATCTGGTAGAGAGGGATTGCTAGGAGATGCCATGAAAGTCCCTTGGATAGCGTCTTTTCCAAGATAGCCTAGACCTTAAAATTTGTAATAGACATCAAATATTTTTTTACCCCAACTTGAAGCACCATCTGTAGGGCGAGAAAGACCTATAAAGACCTATAAAGACCTATACTTAAGGTTAGGATCTCCAGTTAAATTTTTTAAACCGAATGTTCACTATCGATATCATTGTCAAGTCTACGTCTGTCTCGCTGTCGGTGCAAAGGAAGTCAGCGGATGATGCTGATGCTGTTTATCAGCAGGTTCTAGAGGCAATTCGCGCTACTCAACCCCAGGTGCTCGAACTTACCTGCGAGAAAAATCCTGAGAAAAAAGTTGCTGTGCTTAGCAGTGAGATTTCGGCTGTGGTGGTATCTCAAAAATCTGGTGCATCGGCAACTGGGAGATCGCCTGGTTTTGTTACCCTGACTGCAGCAGAATGAGCGTTTCGGGTACAGATTTAGAGATGGTAGCTCCGGCGATTACCGTGCGCGATTTATGCTTTAGCTGGCCCAAGGGCGATCGCGTTTTGCAAAATTGCTCTCTAAAGGTTCCCAAGGGCGAATTCTGGATGCTCTTGGGTACAAATGGCAGCGGCAAGTCAACGCTTTTGAGGTTGCTGGCGGAACTATTATCCCCCCAGTCGGGGGAAATTGACATTCAGGGACGGCTGGGTTTTGTCTTCCAAAACCCTGACCACCAGTTGGTAATGCCGACGGTGGGGGCGGATGTGGCTTTTGGCCTGGTGGAGGAAAAGCTGTCGATCGCTCAGGTGCGAGAGAGAGTAGAGGAGGCGTTAGCTGCTGTAAATTTGCTGGATTTGCAGCGGCGGCCGATTTATGCTCTCAGCGGGGGACAAAAACAGCGCATAGCGATCGCTGGTGCGATCGCTCGTCATTGCGAGGTTTTACTATTAGATGAACCTACAGCTTTGCTCGATCCTGATTCTCAGTTAGATTTAGTCGCTCAAGTTCAGCGTTTGATCAAAAATCGAGGATTGACTGCTTTGTGGGTCACGCACCGTTTGGATGAATTGAATTATTGTGATGGGGCTTTTTTGTTAGAGAAAGGTGAGGTTGTAGATCGAGGCGATCCTGTAAGATTGAAGCAGCGATTGATGCAAATTCAAGAGGTTTAGCGGCTGAAGTTTGGGCAGAATATGACTATGGTTATTTGGCAAGTTGATTTTTATCGCCGCCCTCTCAAGGATGATGCTGGAGAAAAGTTATGGGAGTTATCGATCTGCGACTTAGACCGCAATTTTACTTTTAGCACTTTTTGCCCTCAATCTCAAGCTAATTCTGGCTGGCTTACCGAACAATTACAACAGGTAAGTCAGGGGAAAAATTTACCAGATTTGATACAAGTATTTAGACCCCAATCTTTGGGTTTAATTGAGGCAGCGGCGCAAGTTTTGGATGTCGAGGTAGAAGCGACTCGGCGCACTTTTGCTCTAAAACGACTATTAGAAGAACGGGCGAAACAATATCAAAAAATGGCTAACTATACGGGTGAAGCTTACCATCCGTTAATGTTAGAGTCACCGCCGCCCGTACCTTTACCGGAGAATTTATGGGGCGATCGCTGGCGTTTTGCAGCACTACCCGCTGGCGATATTGAAGATGCTTTTAAAAGCCGTCCTATACCAATTTTAGAGATGCCAGAATTACTATTACCGCTAAATTTAGCATTAGCTTCAACGGTATCTGTACCTGGGGTTATAATTGATGGAGGTCGCCAATCAATGCGATTAGCGAGATGGCTACAAGCAGCTAAACCAGTTGCTTTAAATTATATTCCCGGTAGTCCCGATGGCTTAATTTTGGAAGCAGGATTAGTTGACAGGTGGATTGTTGCTACTTTTGAAGATCCTGATGTAAAGGCGGCGGGGGAAATTTACCAACAGCGCCAGCAATTAAGTCACGGATTGCATTTTTTGCTAGTTCAACCTGATGATTCAGGTATGACTTATACTGGATTTTGGCTATTAAATTTTAATCCTCGATCTTGATTATTTTTCATTGCTCTGTCAGGGTAAGAATAATCCCACGCTTTATTTTTATTCCACAACTAAAATGATTCCATTCCGTAGACCTTCAAACACTCGGTTTAGTTGCACCTGATCGCTCTCGCTGAGCGATTGCGTCGAAAGTAGTGCCGATCGCAATAGTTTTTGGTCGATCGACGTAATTTGGCGGAAGGCAAAGATTCGCTCAACGATGTCTTCCACTGAAACTTTGGGGGGGCTGGCATTAGTGGGCATCATTTATCAACACCAAGACAGAACAAAAGTATACAACAGAACTCAGTAGCTTCATTTTTAAAGATTTTGTGAAGCTAAAGCGTGATAGGCAGCAGAAAAGATCGTGACAATTTGCCCTAGCTTAAGTGACAATTATCATTGACAATATACCAAACTTTACTTAAAGTTCACACTTTCAGTACAATACCTGAGTAAAACCAAGGCATCTGGTAGGAATTATGGCTCAAGCAAAAATTGGGATTATTGGTGGCAGCGGACTGTACAAAATGGACGCTCTTAAGGATGTCGAGGAGGTGCAAATTAATACACCTTTTGGATCGCCTTCAGATGCTCTAATTCTGGGAACGCTAGAGGGAACGCGAGTAGCATTTCTAGCCAGACACGGCCGGAACCATACTCTTTTGCCTTCAGAATTGCCATTCCGAGCTAATATTTATGCCATGAAAAGTTTGGGGGTTGAGTATTTAATCTCAGCTTCGGCCGTTGGTTCTTTGAAGGAAGAGGCAAAACCCTTAGATATGGTTGTACCCGATCAGTTTATTGACCGGACAAAGGAGCGAATTTCTACATTTTTTGGTGAGGGAATTGTTGCTCACATTACTTTCGGCGATCCGGTTTGCGGCGAGTTGGCGAAAATATTGGGAGATGCGATCGCATCTCTGAATCTTCCCGATGTCACTCTCCACCGAGGCGGTACTTATATCTGCATGGAAGGGCCAGCTTTCTCCACAAAAGCTGAGTCCCATTTGTATCGTAGTTGGGGTGCAACGGTAATTGGGATGACGAATTTAACAGAGGCAAAGTTGGCGAGAGAAGCTGAAATTGCTTATGCAACTTTAGCCTTAGTTACCGATTATGATTGTTGGCATTCAGATCACGATAGCGTAACTGTAGAAATGGTAATCGCAAATTTGCATAAAAATGCGGTTAATGCCCAAAAAGCTATTCAAGAAACAGTACGACGTTTAAGTAAAAATCCTCCCCATTCTGAGGCACATTCAGCATTAAAGTATGCGATTTTAACTCCGCTAGATAAAGTTCCCCAGGCAACTAAAGATAAGTTGGATTTGCTATTGCAGAAGTATAGCAACCGCCAAGCCGGTTAGAAACTATGGGCTAGGGGAAGAGAAGGAAAATAGGAGAAAAGTAAGGGATTGAGTAATTCAGAACGATCTCCTAACAATCTTGGCGGTTGCTATATTAGGACTTAGGCAAAAAACCCGGTTTCTGACCAAAATCATCGCTTTTGTCGAGAAATAGTGGCGCAGAAACCGGGTTTTTGACCGAGCGTGCGTAAGTCCTGTATTATGTATTAGCAATAATCTGTCATTGCGAGCAAAGCGAAGCAATCGCCTAGTCTCTGCGATTGCTTCGCTTTGCTCGCAATGACAATAAATGGGTAGTAAAGCCTGATTTGGTATAAGATTGTTAATCGTTAAGTAAATCCTTCTTCCTTCTTCCTTCTTCCTAACTCTTCCGTTGGTGGGGATATATCGTTAGGATCAAGCACCAGCTTTTACTTATTAGCAATTTTCAGCTTTTCTTTGATTTCACTTAATACCTTTTCTGCGTCAGCAGCGATATAATTAAGTTGAGAGAGAGCATCATACTTAATACCGTCAAGTTCTTGGCTGTAAACCTCCATTTCTTTAGCTAATTTTCCCAGTAGTAGCAAAACCCCTACGACTCCGCTTGTAGATAGCATCAGCAGAATAATTAACCAAGTATTAAAAATTGGTTTTAGTCGTCTAAAAGTGCGATGGACTTCATTTTGGATTGATTTTTCTAGGAAAGCTTGCAATAAGCTATATTTAATATTTTTACTAATTTTTATTTCGCCTAATACTTGATTTTGTATGTTGATATAGCCGTCGCCAAGACCATTAGAACATACATCCGTAACGCCGCCTTCTAGGCGGTATTCTAACCGCTCAGAGGGAGGCGTTATGTAAGTCTTAATTGTCAAGAAAGTTGCTATAACTATTGGTAACTTTGCTAAAACTAAAAAATTATCAAAGGATTTTTTCTGGTGATTTGTTACACTTATTAAGGAGAAGAAAATTGAAAAATATAATGCAAATAATAATTTTAACATATATTATGTAGGCAATCTTATTAATTACCAATTACTAAAGAAGGGGCTAGGGGCTAGGGACTAGGGACTAGGGAAAGAGGAAGAGAGGGGAAGAAGGGGAGATGGGGAAGATGGGGAAGATAGGGAAGATGGGTAATTAGCCATTAGCCATTAGCCATTAGCCATTAGCCATTACCAATTAACAATTAACAAAATAAACGCAGATGACTAAAAATGGCTAAAACCATCTACATTCATCTGCGTTTGTCCGGGGTTAAAAGTTCAAAACCTCTAGGATTGCCACTTCTGGGCAACAAGCTCAGCCAAGTCAACAACCCGCTGACTATAGCCCCACTCGTTGTCATACCAAGCGATTACTTTAAGCATATCGCCATCCAGAACCAAAGTCAGACTAGCATCAACAATCGAAGAAGCATCATGTCCGCGATAGTCAGAAGAAACCAAAGGCAAGTCACTGTACTCTAAAACTCCCTTCATTGGCCCTTCCGCCGCTGCTTTGAGAACTTCATTTACCTGCTCAGCAAAAGTCTTCTTCTGCACCTGAACCACAAAATCTACTACCGACACATTAGGGGTAGGCACGCGCATTGCTATGCCATTGAGCTTACCTTTAAGTTCAGGAATTACCAGAGCCACAGCTTGAGCCGCACCTGTAGAAGTCGGCACAATATTCATCGCCGCCGCCCTTGCTCGGCGCAAATCTCGGTGACTGGCATCTAACAAGCGTTGGTCGCCAGTATAACTGTGGGTAGTAGTCATTGTGCCCTTAATGATGCCAAAGTTGTCATTTAACACCTTAGCAACGGGAGCTAGACAGTTAGTTGTGCAACTAGCATTGCTGATTACTGTATAACTATCATGAGTGTAGGCGTGGTCGTTAACTCCGATGACGAAAGTCCCAACTTCAGGGCCTTTGCCAGGAGCGGTAATTAGTACCTTCTTAGCACCCGCCGTCATGTGCTTCGACGCGCCAGCTTGGTCTACGAAGACCCCTGTCGCTTCGATTACCAAATCAATGCCCCAATCAGCCCAAGGCAAGTTTAGTGGATTGCGATCGCTCACACATTTCACTGTCTTGCCATTGACGGTTATAGAGTTTTCATCGGTAGTAATATCTACACCCTTCAACGTCCCCAGCATCGTGTCATATCTGAGCAGGTGAGCGTTGGTTTTTGGATCTGAAGTGTCATTGATAGCAACCAGATCCAATTGGCTGTTTTCGCGCCCCAGCCAGCAGCGCATAAAATTACGTCCGATGCGTCCAAAACCGTTGATCGCGACTCTAATCACCTTGTACCTCCTAACGACAGCAGCGCCTAGCTTAGGCTTTAAATTTTGGAAAAATTTAATAATTAACCATGACCCAGATCATATCGCAAAGGGCGATCCCTTCTAACGTTTTGTCTGTATCAAAAATTGCTGAACAAATTACTTGGGGTCGGTCGTCAGGTTTGCGGCAGAGGTTGATACAGCTTTTGGGCTGTAATGTAAGTTCTGACAGTTTCCGGGACTAAGTAGCGGAGGTCGCGACCTTTGAGGCAATATTGGCGAATTAGACTTGATGATATTCCGATCGCAGGCATTTCCAGCACTGAAAACCGGATCGGCACTCTCAGGGTGGCCATTTGCTCAACAATCTGTGTGATATGAAAGTGAGTTGTTTGCAGATCCCCGCTCTCGTTTTCTCTCTGGTAGGGGCGTGGGGCCACTAACCAATAACATAATTGGCTGATTTCCAGGCATCGGTGCCATTGAGGAAGAGATTGGAAAGCATCTGAGCCAATAATCCAATACCACTGAGCGTCGGGGTCGGTGCTCTGGAGGTATAAAAAAGTTTCAACTGCGTAGGATCTACCAGTGGGATCGTCCTGTTGAGGTGATAGGACAAAATCTGAGCGATCGGCGATCGCTGCGCTCACCATTTCCCGCCGCCTTTGGCAATCCACCGACACCCGGTGCGATTTGTGTGGGGGGCTGGGATCGGGAACCCAGATTACTTTGTCAAGACCAAACTGGCTCACAGCCGTCTGTGCCATCAATAAATGACCCCAGTGAACCGGGTCGAAAGTCCCCCCAAAGATTGCTATTTTTCCCATACCAGACGATACTGTTAGTAAGTCAGTGAGGGGTTTTACCCCTCATCCTGCTAATAACCGAGCTCCTAGCGCTCGAACGTGCGAGAATGCAGGAGTAGGCGAGTACAGGTCTATTGCCTGTAGGCCAGATTGCAAACCCCTTGACCCCAACCCTGCGCTCTCCGGTCTGCGATCTGCAACCTCTGACGATTCCTGATATTTACTGGCAAACAAGTCATATAGTATACAAGACAAACTATTCTAGAAGTCCGTAAAGCAAAAGGACGCGCAGAGTGGCTTTGCAGGAAATCTCTAGCGAACTGTATCCTAAGAAAACAATTCTTGATATGATATCGCGTGTTATTGGCGTGGTGTGGTGTGTGAGGAGCGAAGATGCCGAGTTCTGTTGATTTCACCGGCAGGCCATTTCATTTCATCGGAATTGGTGGAATTGGAATGTCAGCCCTTGCCTACATTCTAGCTAAACGCAAGTTGCCTATATATGGCTCGGATATTAAACCAAGTCATATAACTCAGCGTTTGCAAGCAATGGGCGCTCATATTTTTTGGCGACAAGATGCCAGCAATTTTGAATTATTCCAAGCGAAGGCAGATGGAAATGATGCGGATTGCCAGTCGTCTGAGGCCCCTAAGACTTTAGAAACCATCAGTCGAGGTGGAGGGTCTGCGATCGCCGCGTCAGGGGACAATCGCAACGGCAAAGGCGCGATCGCCTTATCACATTTGGACTTACCCCAGGTGATCTGTTCGACGGCAATTCACCCGGCGAATTCCGAATATCGACGCGCCCTTGATTTAGGCTGTCCGATTTTTCATCGGTCGGATGTCTTAGCAGCCCTGATTCTGGACTACCAGAGCATCGCCGTAGCAGGGACTCACGGCAAAACTACCACTAGCAGCATGATCGGCTTCATGCTACTGAAAGCGGGCTTAGACCCGACGATCGTGGTAGGAGGAGAGGTCAATGCTTGGGAAGGGAACGCACGCTTGGGGCACGGGCCCTACCTAGTCGCTGAAGCAGACGAGTCCGATGGTTCTCTGGTCAAACTCTCAGCCAAAATCGGGGTGGTCACAAATATCGAACTCGATCATCCCGACCACTACGATACCCTCGATCAGGTAATCGCAACCTTTAACGTATTTGCCCAGAACTGTCAAATCTTAGTGGGGTGCATTGACTGCGATACAGTCAAAAACTCCCTTAAACCTAGCGTCAGCTATAGCCTAGAAGCTGACAGGGGCGCTGACTATACGGTAGATAGCGTCGAGTATAGGGCAGATTGTACCATCGCTCGCGTTTGGGAGCGGGGTACTGCTCTCGGAGAGATGCAGTTAAAGCTGTTAGGGCAACACAATCTTAGTAATGCTCTAGCTGCGGTGGCAGTGGGTAGATTATTAGGGTTAGAGTTTGCTGTAATTGCTAAAGCGATCGCCGACTTTGAAGGGGCACGTCGCCGTTTTGAAGTTAGAGGTGAACACAACGGCATCCTATTCGTGGATGACTACGCTCACCACCCCAGCGAAATTCGGGCTACCTTAACTTCAGCCCGCCTACGGATTGAAAATAGCAAACCCAAGCCCAAATCTAAAATTAAAAATTCAAAATCCAGACGGGTTGTTGCTGTCTTCCAACCACACCGTTACAGCCGAACTCTGACATTCTTGACAGAATTTGCCCAATCATTTAGCGATGCCGACATCGTAATTGTCAGCGACATTTATAGTGCTGGAGAACCAAATACAGGGCAAATCAGTGGGGAAAAACTTGCAGATTTGATTGCGGAACATCACCAGCAGGTTTATTACCAACCGAGTCTCCAGTCAATCGCCAAGTTTTTGACAGAAATCTTGCGGCCAGGCGATTTGGCTCTATTTCTCGGCGCTGGCAATCTCAATCAAATCATTCCAGAAGTGATGGCCTTTTACCAAGAGGCCCCAAATCTGGGAGTGTCTGTTGTAGAGGGCGATCCCCGCAGTGAGCTGCCCGCATGAGTCACCTCATGCCGCCTACTGAGAGCGATCGCTTACAAGTTGGGTCAATCAACTGTCAACAACGTCTTTAATCCGAGGCATTTAAGCATTTGTTATGATCGTGACTCTCTCCTCTGACTCCCCCACCAAGGACAACCGGCGAGTGTATGCTCCGATTCCCCTACCGGGAACTGGTTGCCAAATTAAGTCTCAAGTCTCTTTGGCCCCACTGACTTCTTTTCGAGTTGGCGGCCCTGCTGAATGGTACATTGCTCCGAGCACTCTCGAAGAGCTACAAGCAAGTTTCGAGTGGGCTAGCTCTGAGGGAGTGCCTGTCACTCTCCTGGGCGCTGGCTCGAATTTGCTAGTTAGCGATCGCGGCTTACCCGGATTAGTCGTCGGTACTCGCCACCTTCGCCACGTTGATTTCAACCCGGAAACAGGACAACTCACCGCCGGTTCGGGAGAATCCATTCCCCGCCTCGCCTGGCTGGCCGCTAAGCGCGGCTGGCAAGGGTTAGAGTGGGCAGTTGGCATCCCCGGAACCGTTGGCGGCGCTGTGGTAATGAACGCCGGCGCACACAGGAGTTCTACCGCTGAGATTCTGGTGAATGCTTCCGTCCTCTCGCCCACCGGCAAAGTGGAAATTCTCACCCCTCAAGAACTCGGCTATCGCTACCGTACTTCGGCACTACAAGGCAGCAACCGCCTTGTCACCCAAGCCACCTTCCAGTTACAGCCAGGATTTGAAAAGGCAATGGTGATGGCAGCTACCACCGAACATCTCAATCAACGACGGACAAGCCAGCCCTACCATTTACCCAGTTGTGGCAGTGTCTTCCGCAACCCCGGCCCGAAAACAGCAGGCTGGTTAATTGAACAAACAGGACTCAAGGGACACCAAATTGGCGGGGCCCAAGTGGCAGTCCGCCACGCTAACTTTATTCTCAACTGCGGCTGGGCAACCGCAAGCGACATCTTCCAACTGATCCGCTATGTTCAAGAGCAAGTGGAACAGCGCTGGTCGCTATTGTTGGAGCCAGAGGTTAAAATACTGGGAGAGTTTCCTTTTTAAGGCACGATCGGTGGTGAAGGGAGGAAGATAAGTAGTCAATAAAATTGTCTAAAACTGCCTAAAATAGGTTCTATAGAGCAGTGGCGGATTAGTAGCCCACACACAATCACAAAGCATTTATGACAAAATCGCAAGGATTTGGCTTCGGCCTCGGCAAAATGAAAGAACTGACTGAAGCTTTCAAGAAAGCTCAGCAGGTTCAAGAAGGAGCTAAAAAGCTTCAAGAAGAGTTGGATGTAATGGAAATTGAGGGAATTGCCGGCGGCGGCTTAGTAAAAGTTGTTGTTAGTGGCAACCAAGAACCCCGCCGCGTTGAGATTTCCCCTGATGCCCTTGGTGAAGGCGCAGATGTGGTTTCTGAACTCGTCACAGTGGCGATGCAAGATGCTTACAATAAGTCAACGATGACTATGCGGGAGAAGATGGAAGAACTGACAGGTGGGCTCAATCTCCCTGGACTCTAACCCCTTCCCGATTAGTTAGGAGAGGTGGGGTGGCCCTTTCCGACTCGAATCTGGGCCACCCATAGAAGAAGGGGCTAGGGGCTAGGGGTTAGGGGCTAGGGAAAGATAGAGGGTTAGGGGTTAGGGCGTGTTTTCTTGCCTATAAATTTGATGTAGGGGCTCAGCATTCGGGCGATAAATTTCTGCTAAAAACCAGTATAGCAACTGCCACAACGGTTAAGAGACTCGCTCATGACCCAAACCATTAACTCTCTTCCCCGTTTTCCCTTCTTTCCGTTCTTTCCGTTCTTTCCCTAGCCCCTAGCCCCTAGCCCCTAGCCCCTAACTGCTTTGGCAGTTGCTATAAATAGGTTGACTTTTCAATTCTTGGATGGGATGACAATTTCTAAATTCCACTTCTCAACTTTGAAACTGAGGCGATCGCGAATTTTAATTAATTCGGCTGCGATCGCCTTGGCAGGCTTGACAATTTTACCAAATAATGCTCAAGCGCAACCGACCTGTCCCCCCCCTCAGCCGGGAGAATATTTGTTGCTAATTGTTACCCAGACAGCGGAGCAACAGGATCAAGCCAAGCGATCGCTGCCACAGAACGCCAACAACATCACCATTTGCCGTTATATCAGCGATACCGTGACGCGAGTTGGTGGGTTTAGCAATCCCCAAGCCGTTAACGAATGGGCTCGGTACTTCCAAGAAAGAATAGGGCTACCAGCCTATGCCGTACAGCCAGGGGTTGTGCCCACCCCTCAAACACCACCACCCAACAATCCTGTATCTATTAACCCCGGCTTCAAACCTCAACCTCTTGGGGTTGGCTATGCGGTATTAGTCGATTACGTCAATCAGCCCGAATTAGCGGCGCAAGTGCAGCAAGCATTAGGCAGACAACTAGCCTTAGTATCTTACGACCAACGCTCTTACTTGCTAGCAACATATACCACCGATGGGAATGCAGCCACATCTACGCTGCAAACACTAAGCGATCGCGGATTTTTAGCAATGTTAGTAGACAGCCGCCGCGTCACTCTCATCAGCCCTACAATCAAATAAATTAAAAGTTAAAAATTAAAAAATAGTCACCCAATTTTTAATTTTTAACTTTTAATTTTTAATTTAATAAGCCGGCCCAGCGAGTAAAGAAATTGTCACCCCCAACCCTAAGCCTACAATTACTTGAAAAGGAGTGTGACCGAGTAATTCCTTAAGGCGATCCTCATTAAAGTGTTGGTTTTCAGTAAAAAACTCATCAATAATCTGGTTGAGGATGCGAGCTTGCTTGCCAGCAGCTTGTCGGACACCAGCCGCATCGTACATGACGATAATCGCGAAAATCAGCGCGATCGCAAACTCAGGAGAGTCCCAACCTACGGTCTGTCCCACCCCAGCAGCCAAAGCGCCAACAAAAGCCGAGTGAGCGCTAGGCATTCCCCCAGTCGTCACCAAGTAACGCAGATTAAACTTGCGATTTTTGACTAACTCAATAGGGACTTTTAAAAGCTGAGCCATCAGGCAAGCGAACAGAGCCACCACAAGCACTTGGTTATGTAGGACATTGCTGGAAATTTCCTGCATAGTAATTTGGTATCCCTAATGAGTGCGGTTGGTAATAAAATCTGCGATCGCTAACAGCGGTTCGGCTTTTTCCCCAAAAATGGTCAGCTCAGCCTTAGCCGCCTCCACCAACTGTTTAGCACGGCGTTTAGATTCCTCAATCCCCCACAAACTGGGATAAGTCACCTTCCCAGCCTGCACATCCTTACCAGCAGTTTTTCCCAGCTCCTCTTGAGTCGCCGTAATATCCAGAATGTCATCCACAATCTGGAAAGCTAACCCAATATTTTGAGCATAACGAGATAAGCGCTGCAAATCAGTGGGCTCAGCACCAGCAAGTATAGCCCCACAAACCACACAAGCTTCTAGGAGTGCGCCAGTCTTATGAGTGTGAATAAAATTGAGAGTTTCCTCAGAAACATCTGAAACTCCCTCCGACTCCAAGTCAACCACCTGTCCTCCAACCAATTCCGCAGCTCCCACAGCGCGGCCCAAACGGGCTACAACCTGCAACACCTGTTGAGGAGGTACATTCTGAGTTTGAGCAGCAATGAACTCAAAAGCATAAGCTAAAAGACCATCGCCAGCCAAAATAGCTATATCCTCGCCATAGACCTTATGGTTAGTCAATTTGCCGCGTCGATAATCATCATTATCCATCGCTGGCAAATCGTCGTGGATTAGCGACATCGTGTGACTCATCTCAAAAGCACAAGCCGTCGGCATCGCCATTTCCACAGTCCCGCCAAGCAGTTCGCAGGTTGCCAAACACAGAATCGGGCGCAACCGTTTACCCCCCGCCAACAGCGAGTAGCGCATCGCCTCGTAAATCTTCTCAGGATAGGTGACGGGAACGGCACTATCGAGAGCCGCCTCGACCGCCGCAGCACGCTCAGCTAGGTAAACCGATAGGTCGAAAGAGGATTCCGGTTGGGGCGAATGCGTTTCACGTACCAATACCATCCCTTGCTCTCTTGTAATTGTTGTAATTTACGGTAAATTGAGCCGCAAACCAGCCGCTAGAATTGGCACTTAAGCCCTATGCGCTGGAAAGGCAGTACCCAATTTAACCATTTTACGGGTCTTGTGGTACAGAAGCACTAAAACTGTTGTTAACGCTTATATGGTTAATGGTCAATCGTCAGTAAGT
>NZ_CACA01000356.1:0-39287 GCF_000180455.1 Kamptonema sp. PCC 6506 | reverse complement strand
CCTTCTACTTATCATTCCGTAACGGGGAAATTTGCGAAAAACTGGGACTCGACTGGCAAGCGATCGCAGACATCAACGGCATACCTATCCCCACCCCGTCACCCCTCACTCACATTAGATACTTACATTATTAAACATTATATGGACTGCTTTCTACCAAAAGTTAGATTCAAAAGCAGCCACGACAAATGTAACCTAGTCATGGACGCTCAACCATACTAAAATGCAAATTCAAACGCCAGACTGGGTAAAACACGCCGTATTCTACCAAATATTCCCCGATCGCTTCGCCAGAAGCAAACAACCCCGCAAACGCCTCTTGCAAAACTTCCTCTGGGAAGAATGGCATGAAATTCCCACCCTCCAAGGCTACAAAGGTGGCGACTTATGGGGTGTAATGGAACAATTAGACTACCTACAAGACTTAGGCATCAATGCCATCTACTTTACCCCCATTTTTCAATCTGCTAGCAACCATCGCTACCACACCCACGACTATTACCAAGTCGATCCCATGTTAGGCGGAAATCCTGCTTTTAAGGAACTCTTAGATGCCGCCCATGAACGTAACATTAAAGTTGTTCTTGATGGCGTATTTAACCACGCGAGTCGCGGTTTTTTCTTCTTCCATGACATCCTTGAAAATGGCCCCTATTCTCCTTGGTTAAATTGGTTCAAAATAGAAGGCTGGCCGCTATCTGCCTACAATGGTGAGTTCCCTGCTAACTACGCTGGTTGGGATGGAAATCGCGCCTTGCCAGTCTTTAATCATGATAACTCAGAAGTGCGAGAATATATCATGGAAATTGCCGAATATTGGATTAAATTCGGCATTGATGGCTGGCGTTTAGATGTTCCTTTTGAAATTAAAACACCCGGATTTTGGCAAGAATTTCGAGAGCGAGTAAAAGCTATAAATCCCGAAGCTTATATCGTTGGTGAAGTCTGGCTAGATGCGCGAGAATGGCTGGATGGTACTCAATTTGACGGCGTAATGAATTATCTTTTTGCCGGGCCGACTATTGCTTTTACAGCAGGCGATCGCGTTGACATTCAGCAAGTAGAAGGCCGATCTTACCATCCCTACCCACCATTATTTGCTAAAGAGTACGGCGAAAAAATCCAATATTTGTTAGAACTCTATCCTTGGGAAATACAGCTTACTCAGCTAAACTTGCTGGCAAGTCACGATACAGCACGCCTGCTTTCTATTGCTGGAGGCGATAAATCGACTGTCGAACTCGCGACTTTGCTACTGTTAACATTTCCCGGTGCTCCTAGCATATATTATGGTGATGAAGTTGGCTTACCTGGTCGTTTAGATCCAGATTCTCGCCGAGGCTTTCCGATGGAACAACATTGGGAAATTGATGTGTTAAATTACCACAAGTATTTAATAGCTTTGCGCCAAAAATACCCAGCTCTTCGTACAGGATTATATCATGTTCTATTCACTGAAGGAACAGCTTATGTTTTCGCTCGAATTTTGGATGCAGAGGAATTGATTGTGGCAGTTAATGTCGGAACTGAACCAGTTAATGTTAGTTTTGATACACCTAATCTTACATCTCATCCCGATAAGGTTATATATGGCAGAGGCGAGGTTTTGTGGAACCTCGAAGGCGAAACTAAGCAACTAGAATTAACCATACCCCCTCGGACTGGCTTAATACTTAGTGAAGAAGGGGCTAGGGAAGAAGGGGCTAGGGGCTAGGGGCTAGGGGCTAGGGGAAGAAGGGGCTACGATGCTCCGATGCTCAGGGCTAGGGAAGAAGGGGCTACGATGCTCCGATGCTCCGATGCTCAGGGAAGAAGAGGGGCTACGATGCTCCGATGCTCCGATTGATCGGGGAAGAAGGGAATAGCATTGAAGGCTTCAACTAACAGATTGGGTGGGTATTCCCCACCCTGATTGCTATTAATTAACTAACGCTGGTATTAACACTGCGTCAATGATGTGGAGCGTGCCGTTGTCGGCAAGAATATCTGCTTTGAGGATTTTAGCATGATTGATTTTAATACCGTCAGAAGTATCAATCCCAACTACTGAACCTTCTACTGTCTCAGCGGAAGTGAGTTCAAGAAAATTATCAGTTCTGACATCACCAAATATGATATGATAGCTCAGAATTTGTTTGAGTTTAGGAATATTTTCCATCCAAGAAGCGATAGTATTAGGTGGAATCTTAGCAAAGGCTTCGTCAGTTGGTGCGAGAATAGTGTAGTGTCCCGATCCCTGCAACAGATCTAACAAACCAGCCGCTTCAATTACAGTCAGCAATGTTTTAAAACACCCTGCATTGGTGAGAGTTTCGACAATATCAGTCACGATCTTTTCCCTTTGATAAATTTCAGCAAATGATAATTTTAGCAATTGTTAGCGGGTTTGGATACTCAACAGTCCTTAATCTTGAAATTTTAATTTTTAATTAATCTCGTCTCCTTTGCGGATAAATTGCTTTAATACTTCTCCTGGTTTCCGATCCCATGTGTCGATATGTTCGTAGATCAGACCTTCAGTGTTGAGCTTGTAAGTAGAGTAGCCGTTGAAAAATATCTGAGCTTTCCAGGGAACTCGTAAGGTACCGCGAACAGTCCATTTTGCTAGAATAGTATCTGATGCTGTCTGACCAACTTCGTGCAAATCGAAGTGAATTTCTGTAAAAAATAGCTGAGCATGAAATCGTAGAGTCCAAAAGATAATACGATAGTTTATTTTTCCTTTGAATTTGTTGACTGGATCTTGAAAATAAATATCTTTTGTATAGATATCATAGGAAATATCTTGCTCAAAAAGTGTGGGTAAATCAGTTTTGAGGGTATTTACGGCTTGTTGTATCTGCAATTGATATTCAATCATGCTGCCTTGGAATCTTCAAAAAGTTGATGGAGGTGGGATTTGCGATCGAAGTCCCAGAGAGGGGGAGATATCGTCATGGGCCCTTACAGAGAAAGCTGAAAGAGGCTCAAAGCGGATTTTTCAATCTCTTCTGCTTGCAAATTCTTGATTCTAATTCAGAGGCGGAAGTGATGGATACTTTAATTTAGCACCTACTTTAGCTCTATTTGTATGCTCTGCCCTCCGGCTTTGTTGGCATGGATAATGAACGCCTAAACTGCGGTACAGAATTGATTGAGTACCCCCAACCGCCAGAAATTCTTACCCAGATCCACAGCGGTAAATTGCTGATTGTGGACAGTCGTCGCCGTAATGGTCTAATTTTGATTAAGGTGTATCACGCTGAGTTTGCGGGGCCGGGAGCCGCTGTTGGGGGTGTTTTCGATCGCGATTGCCAAGAGGTGATTTTAGTGGGAGATGTTTGCTTGGTTGAGCCGAAATCTCCTGAAGAGCGACAAAAAGCTTATGGAATTCGCAGGCATTGGGTGCGTTTAACTGAACAATTAACGGCAAGGAGTTTGCCTGTGGTGCGATCGCAGATGCTTTTGACTCAGTTTGAACAGTATTTTGACTCCGAAACGGTAGCACAGCTTCCAGATCTGGCTTTGGCTCTTTTAGTGGGTGTATTTCCCCAAACAATTCGGATGGCACGGGTGCAAAGTGCTGAATTATCGGGGAGTGCCAAGGCCGATCGGTCTTGAGTTGTGAATTAATAACTCAGATATTAGTTATGCTAGGAAAGCATTTGGTGACATCTATTCTAATTTATAGCCTCATGAATTAAGGCTATAAAAAACAATTAGTGATTTGACTCACTTAATCCTGGGCAGGAAAGACTTAATTATGACTCGTCTTAGAATACTATTGGGGCTAACGGGGTTTGTTTGGCTAATGGTGGGAGGAGCTAAAGTTGCGGCTAGCGAGGTGAAAACTTTGCCTTCAAATGTTCAAGATTTAGAAGTTGCCAGTAGCGATCGCAATGGCTTACCTCCAATCCCAGCTTTTACTTTTAATGAACCCGACTTGCAGTTGGCTCAACTACCTAACCCCATTTTCCCGAAACCACCTGAATTGCCCGATTCTACACCGCCGCAGCCGCAACCGCTTCCCTTACAGCCAATCCCCCCAAATCCTCCCAATCAAGTCTCTCCGGAAATTCCGGGGACAATTCGGGTGGAACGGTTTGAGTTTGAAGGTAATACTGCTTTTAGCGATCGCGAATTATCGGCAATCGCTCAACCATTTACGGGACGGGAAATCACCTTTAGCGAACTGCTGGCGGTAGAAACAGCCATCACTCAAAAATACATAGATGCGGGTTATGTCAATTCCGGTGCGGTGATTCCAACTGACCAAACCTTTCCTAGAGAAGGAGCAATTGTTAAAATTCGGGTGATTGAAGGAGGGTTAGAGGGAATTGAGATTACGGGAAATCGGCGGCTTAACTCTAACTACGTGCGATCGCGCTTAAACCTCGCCACTCGTCCACCCTTAAACCGCGATCGCTTGCTAGAAGCATTACAACTGCTGCAACTCGACCCTCAGATTGCTAATATCTCAGCAGAACTTCAAGCCGGAAGTCGGCCCGAACGCAGCCGCTTACAAGTGCGAGTCAAAGAAGCAGATACCTTTAGCGTTGAGCTATTTGCAGACAACAACCGCTCTCCTAGTGTAGGCAGTTTTCGACGCGGCGTTCGCATCAACCAAGCTAATTTAATCGGTTTGGGTGACGGATTAAATGTATCTTATGCCAACACCGACGGTAGTAATGAATTAAATGCCAGTTATACTGTCCCCGTCAACGCTCACAACGGCACAATTCAAATTGCAGCAGGCGTTACCAAAACTAACGTGATTGAAGAACCCTTCGATCGCCTAGACATCGAAGGGCGATCGCGCACCTACGAACTCACATATCGCCAACCAATAGTTCTAAAACCCGATCGCGAATTAGCTTTAGGCTTGACTTTTTCGCGTCAAGAAAGCGATACTTCTCTATTAGGAGAGAACTATCCCCTTTCACCAGGAGCCAACGACCAAGGGGAAACGCGAGTTACAGCCTTTCGCTTCTTTCAAGAATACGTGCAGCGCAGTCAAAATCAAGTTTTCGCAGCGCGATCGCAATTCTCCCTCGGCACCGATATCTTTGGTGCTACTGTAAACGATGATGCCCCCGATAGCCGCTTTTTCTCATGGCGGGGACAAGCTCAATACGTCCGGCTACTAGCGCCCGAAACTTTGCTAGTTCTGCGTTCTGACCTTCAACTCGCCACCGGAGATCTACTATCCCTCGAACAAATTGGCATTGGCGGTGTTCAGACTGTACGCGGATATCGGCAAGATTTACTACTAAGTGATAGCGGCGCGATCGCCTCTGCGGAAGTACGAATCCCCATTTGGCGCGTACCAAAAATCAAAGGCATTTTGCAGATTGCTCCCTTTATTGATTTTGGCATCGGGTGGAATCATTCGGGAGAGAAAGTCAATCCCGACTCAGAGCGTTTATTGGGTGCAGGTTTAGGATTGATATGGCAAATGAGCGATCGGCTCAATGCCAGACTCGACTATAGTATCCCCTTAATCAGCGTTGATTCGGGGAACAACACTTGGCAAGAAAAAGGCATCTACTTCAGCATTAATTATTTTCCTTTTTAGCTACTTTGCCTTTCAATCTCTCTTTTTCTGTCGAGTAAAAAGTCATCCTCGGTCACTTTTATTAAGCGATCGGGACACTCTATAGAGAAAGTTGAGACTAATTTTTGTAGACGGGTGCTGCTATCGTTTCATATCAAATCCGTTTGATTCGGAATTGTATGATGTTAAGTTCTGTAGGGGCGGGTTCGCCGGGATATTTGCTAGGTATCGACAAATCTTATAAACCCGCCCCGCCCATACCATTCCGATGCTCCCTGAAATACAGCGGATTTCAGATTGATAAAGTACACCACAGAAACCGGGTTTCTGCTGGATTTCTCGCTAGAAATCGGTTTTCTTTAAGAAACCCGGTTTCTCTGTACTTCACTTACCTAGAAAGTGCAGTATTGTTACACTCGCAGCGCTCGCTCTACTCCTAATCACCAATTAACAGGATTTGAATGATGCCCCGTCCCTCTTCCACCCTAATTTTTGCATTCCTACTGCTTTTTCCTTTCCCAGCCATCGCTCAAATCATCCCAGATAATAGTTTAGGTACAGAAAGTTCGCGCACAGTTCCCGCAACTATCAATAATTTACCATCGGACAGAATAGAAGGCGGTGCAACTCGTGGCCCTCACTTATTTCACAGTTTCCAAGAATTTAACGTCGGTGAAGGTAGAGGAGCATATTTTGCCAACCCTAATGGCATTACTAACATTTTTACTCGCGTTACTGGTGGTAATCCTTCTAATATTTTAGGAATATTGGGAGTCCAAGGCAATGCTAACTTATTCTTACTTAATCCCAGAGGAATTGTCTTCGGCCCCAATGCAAGGTTAGACTTACGCGGCTCATTTATCGCTTCAACTGGTAGCGGTATTTTATTTGATAATGGCTTTGAATTTAGCGCCGCTAATTCTAATACAGTACCCTTATTAGCAATTAATATTCCTGTGGGTTTAAGATTTCGCGAAAATCCTGGCGCAATTATTAACCAATCAATTGCTCCTAACCCCTCACCGCCTGACCTTCCTCTACCAGTACCAATTTTTGATAATATTGGTTTAGCAGTAGACCCCGGTCAAACCTTAGCCCTAGTAGGGGGAAATATCCAATTCAACGGCGGTATTGCTACTGCCAGTACCGGACAAATATTACTCGGAAGTGTCAAGAGTTCAGGTTTAGTAGAATTTGAACCAACCGCTTTAGGTCTGAATTTAAACTATGGAGATATTCAGGACTTCGGCAATATTGACATGAACAGTTCATTGCTCAATACCAGCGGATTAGGAGGAGGAAAAGTTGACATCAGGGGTGCAAATATCACTCTCAGTAGTTCAGGAATTTATGGACTGACACTAGGAAATCTTGATGGTAGAGGCATCGACATCAATGCCCAAAACTTGCGACTACAGCAGGGATCGCAAATTTTCACCACAACACTAGGAGAGGGAAAAGGGAGCAATATCAACATCCGCGCTACTGACTCAGTAGAAATGACCGGGTTGGGAATTGAGGGCTATCAGCAGCTTACAGAAAGTTTTCAGACATCAGGAACAGGCAACCCCTTCATTTCGCAAATCGTTCTCTTTACTAGCGCTATTGGCAGTGGAGGAGCAGGAGATATTAACATTGAAGCCGGACGGCTGTTGATGAGCAATGGGGTAGTGGCCGGTGCCCCCACCTTTGGTGCTGGCAATGGCGGAAATCTGACTATCCGCGCCAACACCGTCGAACTCGTCAGTTCGGCGCTCTATAACGGCACAACGAACGCAACCACTGGTCAAGGCGGAAATATTACTGTGGAAGCCGAACGATTAATACTGCGCGATGGCGGTGCTTTCGCCAGCTTCAGCCTTAGTGATGGAGCATCGGGGAATATCGCCATTAAAGCTTCTGAATCTGTGGAATTGTCGGGGAGTCTTCCTGTAGGTTTAGGTCAAACTCGGATTGGCACGAATACTTTTCAGGGAAATGGAACAGGTGGGGATATTAGCATCGACACTAAGCGGCTGAGTGTTTCTAATGGAGCCACAATTAGTTTAACGACGGGTGCAATTTTTGGCGAAGTCGTGTTTTCTACAAATGGCGGGACGGGAGGAAATTTAACCGTGAAAGCCTCCGAGTCTATAGAAGTAAGCGGCGAGTCAAGATTTTTGGGGAATGCGGGTTATGTAGCAAGTTCTTTTGTTACTCAAACTGCAAGTTCTGGTAGAGGTGGAGATATTCGCCTGTCAACACCTAAACTAACTGTGCAGAATGGCGGCGTTATTTCTGCGGCTTCCTTGGGCGCAGCAAATGCGGGAGATATTACAATTAATGCCGATCGCTTAGAAGTACGAGGCATCGGGAGTAACAGTCGGTTGAGGAGTGGAATTGAGGCCTCGGCTGGTAGAGCATTTAATGCTGTCAATCCCAATACTACTGGAAATGCAGGCTCGTTGAATTTGAATGCTAGTCAATTGATTCTTCGGGATAGTGCAGTGGTTAATGTTCAATCTTCAGGAACAGGTAGGGCTGGCAATATTAACGTGGTTGCAGACTCGATCGCGCTTGACAATAAAGCCATAATTGATGGTACTACCGTGTCTGGTACAGGGGCAAATATTAATCTCCAAGCGCGAGACATTCAGTTGCGGCGGGGTAGCATAATTACAACAGATGCAGGTAGTTCTGACGGTGGAAATATCAGGATTAATAGCGATGTTTTGGCTACTTTACCAAATGAAAACAACGATATTACTGCTAATGCGCGTACTGCTAGGGGAGGGCAAGTTACAGTAAATGTCCCGAATATCTTTGGTTTTACAGCAGTTACCCGCGAACAAGCCAGAAGTAGTTTAGGACTAACTGATGCTGAATTTGCAGCTTTACAAGTCAATCCAACTTCTTTAATTGCTACTAGCGATATTGCGGCGATTTCTCAACAGTCTGGGCCCGCATTACAAGGGGCGGTGACATTTAGCACTACTGGGGTGAATCCGGCTCAAGGATTGGTAGCTTTGCCGCAAAATGTAGTTGACCCAACCACATTAATCGCCGCTAATCCCTGCATAGAAGGGGAAGGAAATGAGTTTACTATTACTGGTAAAGGAGGAGTACCACCGAACCCTAATGATGTCCTCAGTAACAATTCTAGACAGTTAAACTGGGTGGAACCAGTGGCAACTGGAAGTCACAAGGCAGAAGTTAAAAGTCCCGAAAGAGAAATAAAGCCACAGGCAGTTATTCCTGCTCAAGGTTGGGTGATGGATGCTCGAGGACAAGTCACACTTGTAGCGTACAATTCGGGTGGTGGTGCTTCTGCTCGCAGTCCGAAACCGACGGGTGTTTGCGTACCTCGATAGGCCAAAACTTACGCAAAACTATCTGTAACGCCGCCAACCTAGCGGTGACAATACCGCGCCTGTTGGCGGCCGTAGTGCGATCGTGCGTAAGTCCTGTTTTAGATATCTACAGTCTTTTTGTGAATACTAAATTAACAGTAATGAAAAGATGGCTCATAAATCTTCCGCCCTAATTTTTGGGTTATTACTACTATTGCCTTTCCCCGCTATTGCTCAAATTATTCCCGATAATAGTTTAGGTGGAGAAAGTTCGCGCACAGTTCCCGCAACTATCAATAATTTACCATCGGACAGAATAGAAGGCGGTGCAACTCGTGGCCCTAAATTATTTCACAGTTTTCAAGAATTTAACATCGGTGAAGGCAGAGGAGCATATTTTGCCAATCCGAACGGTATTGCTAACATTTTCACTCGCGTTACCGGGGGAAATCCTTCCAATATTTTAGGAACATTAGGAGTGCAAGGCAATGCTAACTTATTCTTACTTAATCCCAAAGGGATTGTCTTCGGCCCCAATGCGAGATTAGATTTACGCGGCTCATTTATCGGTTCAACTGCCAGCAGCATTCTTTTTGATAATAACTTTGAATTCAGCGCCGCTAATTCTAATGCAGTGCCATTGTTAGCGATCAATATTCCTTTAGGTTTGAGATTTAGAGAAAATCCCGGCACAATTGTCAACTCTTCCCAAGCAATTGGCCCCACACCAACCTTACCGCCATTGCCCATAGAAATTCCTGTTTCTAACAAACTTGGTTTGGCAGTAGATCCAGGTCAAACTTTAGCATTAATTGGTGGAGATATTCAACTACAAGGTGGAAACTTAACAGCTTATACCGGACAAATATTATTGGGAAGTGTGAAAAGTCCCGGTTTAGTGCAATTTGAACCAACGGCTTTAGCTCTAAATTTAGACTACAGCAATATTCAGAATTTTGGCAATATTGAAATGAATGAGGCACTTATCAATACCAGTGGATTAGGAGGTGGCAAAATTGACATCAGAGGTTCAAATATCAACATCAGCAGTTCGGGAATTTATAGCTTGACACTAGGAGATGTTGATGGTAGAGGAATTGACATTAATGCTGACAATTTACGAGTAGATAAAGGAGCGCAAATTCTTACTTCAACTTTGGGAGATGGAATGGGGAGTAATATTAATATCCGCGCTACTGACTCAGTAGAAATGGTTGGGTTGGGAATAGGAGGCTATCAGCGATTTTATACCCAATACATATTATCTGGAACTCTCAACCCCTTCGATCCCCAAATTGTAATTAATAGTGGTACTGTGGGCAATGGAGCCGCTGGAGAGATTAATATCAATACCGGACGGTTGCTGCTGCGGGATGGCGTGGTGGGCGGTAGTGCTACCCTCGCTGCTGGAAATGGGGGAAATCTGAATGTCCGCGCTAACACCTTTGAGCTTGTCAGTTCAGCAATCAATAATGGAACAACTAAGAAAAGTACCGGCTCTGGCGGCAGCATTAATATTGAGGCAGAACGGTTAATCATACGCGATGCTGGTGGTTTGGTTAGCATCAGCCGCAGCGATGGAGCATCGGGAAATATCACGATTAAAACAACTGAATCAGTAGAATTATCGGGGGGTATTTCTGGAAGTGCCGCGCAAACTCGTATGGGTACAAACTCTTTTGATGGCAATGGGAAAGCTGGGGATATTACCATCGACACTAAGCGGCTAACTGTTACTGATGGAGCCTCAATTAGTTTATCAACGGGTGCAGTTATTGGGCAAGTCGTGTTTTCTAGGAATGGGGGGCTAGGAGGAAATTTAACTGTGAGAGCTTCCGAGTCGATAGAAGTAAGCGGCGTGTCTGGAGTTTTGGGAAATGTAGGATTCGGAGCCAGTGCTCTAGCTACTCAAACTTCAAGTTCTGGTCGGGGTGGAGATATCTACCTCTCTACGCCCATACTCAATCTGCGGAATGGGGGGATTATTTCTGCGGCTTCGTTGGGTGCAGTAGATGCCGGAAATATTACAATTGATGCCGATCGCATCGAAGTTCAAGGCGCGGGAAGTAACGGTCGTTTTGCAAGTAGAATTGAGGCTTCGGCTGGCAGTTTTTCTATTATTGTCAATCCCAACGCTACGGGGAATGCTGGCTCGTTGAATTTGAATACGAATCGATTGATTGTCCGGGATGGGGCAACGGTTAGCGTTCAGTCTTTAGGAAGGGGAAGGGCGGGAAATATTAATGTTGTAGCTGACTCAATTGCCTTGGATAACAAAGCGAATATTGACGGTACAACTGACTCTGGCGGTGGGGGAAATATTAATATCAAGGCGCAAGATATCCAGTTGCGACGCGGGAGTAGAATTACCACTGATGCGGGTATTTCTGATGGTGGCAATATCAGGATTCAGGGTGATATTCTGGCTACTTTACCAAATGAAAATAACGATATTACTGCTAATGCTCGCACAGCTAGGGGCGGTCAAGTTACAGTGAATGTACCCAATATCTTTGGTTTTACAACTGTTAATCGCGAACAAGCCAGAAGTAGTTTAGGACTAACTGACGCTGAATTTGCCGCTTTACAAGTGAATCCAACTTCTTTAATTGATACTAGCGATATTGCGGCTATTTCTCAACAGGCTGGCCCCGCTTTACAAGGGGCGGTAACGTTTAGCACTACTGGTGTCAATCCAGCTTCTGGGTTAGCAGTATTACCGCAAAATGTGGTCGATTCTGCGACATTAATTGCGGCTAATCCCTGCACGGAAGGGGCAGGAAGCGAGTTTAGTATTACTGGTAAAGGAGGAGTGCCACCTAACCCTAATGATGTCCTCAGCAACGATTCTGCTCAGTTTAATTGGGTAGAACCAGTGGCAAATGGAAGTCACAAGGCAGAAGTTAAAAGTCCCGAAATAGAAATAAAGCCGCAGGCAGTTATTCCTGCTCAAGGTTGGGTGATGGATGCTCGAGGACAAGTCACACTGGTAGCGTACAATTCGGGTGGTGGTGCTTCTACTCGCAGTCCGAAACCTACAGGTGTTTGCGTACCTCGATAGGTACTCTTTCAGTTTTGCTGACTTTGTTTTTCCCATACAAATTAACTTAATTGCAATGATGCACTGCCAATCTTCTACACTACTTTTTGCTTTATTACTACTGTTTCCCTTCCCCGCTCTTGCTCAAATTGTCCCTGATAATAGCTTGGGTGCAGAAAGTTCGCGCACAGTTCCCGCAACTATTAACAATTTACCCTCAGATAGAATCGAAGGCGGGGCTAATCGTGGTGTCAGTTTGTTTCACAGTTTCCGCGAATTTAATGTAGGTGAAGGACGCGGCGCATATTTTGCCAATCCCAATGGGATTATTAATATTTTTACCCGCGTGACTGGGGGCAATCCTTCCAATATTTTAGGAGTATTGGGAGTACAGGGTAATGCTAATTTATTTTTACTCAATCCCAGAGGAATTATATTTGGCCCCAATGCTCGGTTAGACTTACGGGGTTCATTTATTGGTTCTACTGGTAGTGGAATCTTTTTTGATAATGGCTTTGAATTTAGTGCGGTCGATGCTAATGCAGTGCCATTATTAGCGATTAATATTCCTGTAGGTTTGAACTTTAGAGAAAATCCCGGCACAATTGTCAACACTTCCCAAGCAATTGGCCCCACACCAACCTTACCGCCATTGCCCATAGAAATTCCTGTTTCTAATAAACTTGGTTTAGCAGTAGCTCCCGGTCAAACCTTAGCCTTAATTGGTGGAGACATTCAACTACAAGGTGGAAATTTAACAGCTTATAGCGGACAAATATTACTGGGAAGTGTCCAAAGTCCCGGTTTAGTACAATTTGAACCAACAGCTTTAGGTCTGAATTTAAACTATGACAATATTCAGAACTTCGGCAATCTTGAAATGAATGGTGCATTTATAAACACCAGCGGATTAGGAGGTGGCAAAATTGACATCAGAGGTTCAAATGTCACCGTCAGTAGTTCAGGAATTTTGGGATTGACATTAGGAAATATTGATGGTAGAGATATTAATATTAATGCCCAAAATTTGCGAATAGATAAAGGGTCGCAAATTATCCCAGCGACACTGGGAGATGGGATGGGAAGCGATTTGAACATCCACGCTACTGACTCAGTAGAAATGATCGGACTAGGAATTGAGGGCTATCAGCGGGTTTATAGTGAATATCTAGCCTCTGGAGCGTTCAACCCTTTTGACCCGCAAATTATTTTGAGTGCTGGTACTGCTGGCAGTGGAGCCGCCGGAGAGATTAACATTGACACCGGATGGCTACTGCTGCGCGATGGGGCAACAGGCGGTACCAATACCTTTAGTGCTGCAAATGCCGGAAATATAAATATCCGTGCTAACACCGTCGAACTCGTCAGTTCAGCGCTCAGTAGCGGCACAAATCGTGGAAGTAGCGGTAAGAGCGGAAACATAACTATTGACGCACAACGGTTAATCATGCGCGATGGCTCCAATCTCGTCAGCATCACCCGCAGTGATGGAGCATCGGGGAATATCGCGATTAAAGCGAGTGAATCTGTAGAATTGTCAGGGATTCTACCTGGAAGTACGGCGCAAACTTTAATCGGCACGAACTCTTTCGATGGGAATGGGAAAGCCGGAGATATTACCATTGACACTAAGCGGCTGACTGTTTCTGATGGAGCCTCAGTTAGTTTATCGACGGGTGTAATTATTAGCCAAGTCCTGTTTTCTACGAGCGGAGGGCCTGGAGGAAATTTAACTGTGAGAGCTTCAGAGTCGATAGATGTGAGCGGCGTGTCTGGAGTTTTGGGGAATGGGGGCTTCGCGAGTTCTCTGGTTACTCAAGCTATAAGCTCTGGTAGAGGTGGAGATATCCGCCTCTCAACACCTAAACTAACTGTGCGAGGTGGGGGTCTTATTTCTGCCGCTTCTTTGGGTGCAGTCGATGCAGGAGATATTACAATTGATGCCTCTAGCTTAGAAGTGCAAGGCATTGGGAGTAACGATGGCTTCAGCGGTAGAATTGAGGCTTCGGTTGGCAATGCTTATGGTGTTTTCAATCCCAACGCTACGGGGAATGCTGGCTCATTGAATCTGAATGTAAATCGATTGACTGTCCGGGATGGAGCAACGGTTAGTGTTCGGGCTTTGGGAACGGGAAGGGCTGGCAATATTAATGTTGTAGCTAACTCAATTGCCCTAGACAATAAAGCCAGTATTGACGGTACAACCGACTCTGGTGGTGGGGGAAATATTAATATCAAGGCGCAAGATATCCAGTTGCGACGCGGGAGTAGAATTACCACCGATGCAGGTATTTCTGATGGTGGAAATATCAGAATTCAGGGTGATATTCTGGCGACTTTACCAAATGAAAATAACGATATTACTGCTAATGCGCGTACTGCTAGAGGCGGTCAAGTTACGGTGAATGTCCCGAATATCTTTGGTTTTACAACTGTTAACCGCGAACAAGCCAGAAGTAGTTTAGGACTAACTAACGCTGAATTTGCCGCTTTACAAGTGAATCCAACTTCTTTACTTTCCACCAGCGATATTGCCGCCATTTCACAACAGGCTGGCCCCGCATTACAAGGAGCCGTAACTTTTAGCACTACTGGGGTAAATCCCGCTCAAGGATTAGTCACCTTAGACCAAAATGTGGTCGATCTCAGCACTTTAATTGCAGCTAATCCTTGCATAGAAGGGGGAGGAAATGAGTTTAGTATTACTGGTAAAGGAGGAGTGCCACCGAATCCTAATGATGTCCTCAGCAACGATTCTAGACAGTTAAACTGGGTGGAACCAGTGACAACTGGAAGTCACAAGGCAGAAGATCAAAAAGTAGAAGATAAAAAAGTAGAAATAGATATTCAGCCACAGGCAGTTATCCCTGCTCAAGGTTGGGTAATGGATGCTCAAGGACAAGTAAGACTTGTAGCGTACAATTCAGGTGATGGTGCTTCTGCTCGTGTTCCGAAGCCGACGGGTGCGTGTGTACCGCGATAGGTACTTTATAGGTTTTAGTCATGCGATCGCTTTTTCATCATTTCAATTAACGGAGTTGAACTATGCCCCGCCAATCTTCTACACTATTTTTTGCTTTCTTACTACTATTTCCCTTCCCCGCCTTTGCTCAAATTATCCCAGATAATACTTTAGGTGCAGAAAGTTCGCGCATAGTTCCGGCAACTATCAATAATTTACCATCGGACAGAATAGAAGGCGGTGCAAATCGTGGTGTCAATTTATTTCATAGTTTCCGGGAATTTAATGTAGGTGAAGGGCGAGGAGCATATTTTGCCAATCCGAACGGTATTGCTAACATTTTCACTCGCGTTACTGGGGGCAATCCCTCAAATATTTTAGGCGTGTTGGGAGTGCAAGGCAATGCTAATTTATTTTTACTTAATCCCAGAGGGATTATCTTCGGCCCTAATGCGAGGTTAGATTTACGCGGTTCATTTTTAGCATCAAGTGCTAGCGGCATTCTCTTTAATAATGACTTTGAATTTAGCGCGGTCGATGCTAATGCAGTGCCATTATTAGCGATTAATATTCCTGTGGGCTTAAGATTTAGAGAAAATCCTGGGACAATTATCAACCAGTCAAAAACGGTGGGTGAAGTGCCAAATTTGCCCCCACTTCCCATAGAAATTCCTATTGTGAACAAAGTTGGCTTGGCCGTAGAACCCGGTAAAACTTTAGCGCTCATTGGTGGAGATATTCAACTGCAAGGAGGCAATTTAACAGCTTATAGCAGTCAAATTATTCTGGGCAGTGTCACAAGTCCAGGTATCGTGAAAGTTGAACCACTGCCTATAGATTTAAATTTAAACTATGACAATATCCAGAACTTTGGCAATATTGAATTATCTGATTCAATTATAAATACAAGTGGATTAGAAGGTGGCAGAATAGACATCATGGGATCGAACGTCACCCTTAACGGTTCGCGAATTTTGGCATTGACCTTCGGAAATATGGATGGTAGAGGTATTAACATCAATGCCCAACAGTTGCGAACTGATAATGGGTCGCAAATTTACACTCTAGCACTGGGAAATGGTGCTGCCGGCAATATCAACATCCGCGCTAGTAACTCAGTAGAAATGAGCGGCATTGGATTTGAGAGTTATCAACAGTTTTTACAGAATTATTTAATATCTGGAACAGCCAACCCTTTAGATCCGCAAATTGTTTTGAGCAGTGGTACTATTGGCACGGGAGTCGCAGGAACGATCGCCATTAATACGGGAAGACTGCTGATAAATAACGGCAGCATAGTAGGTAGCTCTACATTTGCCAGTGGCAATGGTGGAAATGTCACCATCCGTGCCAGAGAATTCGATCTAGCAGGTTCTGCAATTAACAGTGGCACGCTTGTGGGGAGTACCGGCATCGGCGGAAATATTACCTTTGAGGGAGAGCGATTGACAGTGCGTGATGGTGCTGCGATCGCTAGCGTTACTCGCAGTGGAGCGCCATCAGGAAATATCAATATTAAAGCGAATGAATCATTAGAAATCTTGCGTACTCCTGCTGGTAGTGCCGTGCAAACTCTGATTAGCACAAACGCTCTTGGTCAGAATGGAAATGCTGGAAACATTACCATCGACACCAAGAAATTAACTATTACTGATGGCGCTGGGATTAGCTTATCAAGTGGTGCAGCGATTGGTACTCAACTATTAAATACGACTGGAGGAGTGGGAGGTAATTTAACCATTAGAGCTAGTGAGTCGATAGAAATGGGAGGTATTTCTGAAGTTTTGGCAAATGGGAGTCGCAGTATTAGTTTTATCACCAGCGACACTTACTCATCCAATCGGGGAGGGGATATCTACATTTCCACACCTGTATTATTGCTAAGGAGTGGGGGATTTATTTCTGCTGGTTCTTTTGGTAAAGCAGATGCAGCTAATGTCACAATTGATGCACAAAAAGTGGAACTCATTGGTAATGGGAGTACTGGTGAATTTAGCACTGCTATTCAGGCTTCCGTTGGCTTTTTATACCTGTTGACGAATCCTAATGCGACGGCGAATGCAGGTTCTTTGAATCTGAATGTTAGTCAATTAACGATGCGGGATGGCGCAACGATTAATGTTCAGGCTTTAGGCAGGGGACAGGCAGGAAATATTAATGTTATAGCTGACTCAATAACTATGGAAAATAAAGCCAGTATCAATGCTTCTAATGACTCTGGTGGTGGGGGAAATGTTAATCTTAGAGCGCGAGATATCCAGTTGCGGCGCGAAAGCAGAATTGTCACCGATGCTGGTATTTCTGACGGTGGAAATATCAGGATTAATAGCGAAATTCTGGCGAGTTTACCCAATGAAAATAACGATATTACTGCTAATGCGCGTACTGCTAGGGGCGGTCAAGTTACAGTAAATGTCCCCAATATTTTTGGTTTTACAGCCGTTACCCGCGAACAAGCCAGAAGTAGTTTAGGACTGACTGACGCTGAATTTGCAGCTTTACAAGTGAATCCAACTTCTTTAATTGCTACTAGCGATATTGCGGCTATTTCTCAACAGGCTGGCCCCGCTTTACAAGGAGCGGTGACATTTAGCACTACTGGGGTGAATCCGGCTCAAGGATTGGTAGCTTTGCCGCAAAATGTAGTTGACCCTGCGACATTAATCGCCGCTAATCCTTGTATAGAAGGGGAAGGAAATGAGTTTACTATTACTGGTAAAGGAGGAGTGCCACCTAACCCTAATGATGTCCTCAGCTACGATTCTGCTCAGTTTAATTGGGTGGAACCAGTGGCAAATGGAAGCCAGAAGGTAGAAGATAAAAAGGCAGAAATAGACATTCAGCCACAGGCAGTTATCCCCGCTCAAGGTTGGACAATCGATGAGCGAGAGCAAGTAACGCTGGTAGCATATAATTCAGGTGGTGGTGCTTCTGCTCGCAGTCTGCAACCGATGGCAAACTGCATTCCGCGTTAAATTTTTGGTAGTGTAAGTGGTAATTGCTAATTAGTAATTGCTAATTAGCAATTATATAGGTTAGACTTCACTAATTGAAGACTTTACTAATTGAAGACTGTATAAGGGGAGGGGAAACCATTATTTTTAGTAAATAGATACTTTGCTAAATATAATCTGGTATAACCTTAAGGAAAAAAATGTCAGCCAGAGACTTTACGGAAAAATAAAACTATGCAAGTTACCGAACAGCGATACTACTCCCCAGAGGAATATCTGGCGCTAGAGGAAGTAGCAGACTACAAAAGCGAATACATTGATGGGGAAATTTATCCAATGGCAGGCGGATCTACTAATCACAATCAGATAGCTGGTAATTTCTATGCGGAGCTAAATGTTGCTTTCAAGAAATTAGATTACCGAGTTTATATGGGTGATGTGCGGCTGTGGATGCCGAAGAAACGCATTTACACTTATCCAGATGTGATGGTAGTGATAGGAGAGCCAGAATATTTCAATAATCGCACTGATACGATTACTAATCCGAAAGTGATTATGGAGGTTTTGTCTAAGTCTACTAAAGGGTATGACCGCAGTGGTAAGTTTGAGGCTTATCGGACTATTCCCACTGTTGAGGAGTACATCTTAGTAGATCAAACTAAAATTTACATAGAACAGTTTTATAAGACCGGAAAAAAACGTTGGTCATTTAGAGAGTATGATGCAGAAGATGAGGCGATCGCTCTCAATTCAGTACCTTTTGAGATTTCCCTGGCAGATGTGTATAATAAGGTCAAGTTTGAAGAGATAGAGGCGGAGGTTGAATCCTAGAAGGTAATGGTTTTCGAGATTAGCAAATAGTAAGTTTATTAACTCTAAATTGTATGAAAATCACGCGATCGCAAAGAAATTTTGCCTTTTTATTGTTGCTTTCACTTCTGTTAGCCCTTGCCATCCCGCCCGCAGTGGCTCAGATGCAGCCACCAGCAGCGATGCAACTTGTCCAACAAGCTCGCACCCTGTACGATCGCGATCGCTACTCAGAAGCCGCGCCTCTATTACAACAAGCAGCAACAAGCTTTGAAGCACAAGGCGATCGCCTCAATCAAGCAATGGCTTTGACCAATTTAGCTGCAACTTACGGGCAACTCTCACAATGGGAAGCAGCAGAGCAAACTCTGAATTCTAGTTTATCTCTGCTACAACAGCAATCCCAAACCCTTGAACAGCAGCGCATTCTAGCTCAAACTCACGATATCCAAGGACAAATACAACTAGAACGGGGGCGGGTTCAAGATGCCCTCGATACTTGGATTGAATCTGGTAAAATTTACCAGAAAATTGAAGCTCCCCAGCAATTAATCCAAAATCAGATTAGCCAAAGCTTTGCTCTGCAATCACTCGGACTTTACCCCAGAGCTTGCAAAACCCTATTAACTACCTTAAAGCTGGAAGCGCAAACCTGCGAACTTTCTAAAGAAGGTTTACAAACCTTGAAAAATCAGCCTGTTTCCCTGGAAAATGTGCGGGCTACCAATGCTTTAGGTCATGTGTTGCTAGTTTTGGGTCAATTGAATCAGTCTCAGGAAGTGCTAGAAGTTGGCTTACAAGCATCTAAGCAATTAAATATCCCGCAAGAACAAGCTGCAATTTACCTGAATCTAGGTAATACAGTACGGGCTCAAAGTAACAACCCTGGTTTAAACGCAGAAGAGCGTAACGAGTTCGAGCAATCTGCGATCGCAATTTATAACCAAGCTGCAAAACTGACAACCCAGAGGGATACTGAGCTTCAGGCTAACTTAAACCAGCTTAGCCTCTTGGTAGACAGGAAAGATTGGGCAGAGGCGGAGGTGATCTGGCGAACGTCGATCAAACCTAAAATGACTCAGATTCCCTCCAATCAGGCTGGAATCTACGCTCAAATTAACCTGGCTCAAAGCTTGATGAAACTCTCGCAGTCATCGCAAATAACGCCGCTATTCATCGCAATTGAAAGTATTCTGAATCAAGCCAGCGGACAGGCAAATATCTTAGGCAATCCGCGCATTCAAGCTTATATTCTGGCGGCTCAGGGCAAGTTATACGAACTTCAGCAACAGCCATCAAAGGCAGAAACTTTCACAACTAAGGCTCTGGGTTTAGCGCCAGCATTTCAATCTCCTGATATTGCCTACCAATTACTTTGGCAACTGGGGCGGATTAAGAAAGCCCAGGGAAATACAGAAGATGCGATCGCACAATATAGCCAAGCCGTAAAAATCTTATCTGCTCTGCGGGGCGATTTGGTGACAGTCAATCCTGAAGTGCAATTTTCTTTCCGAGAAAGCGTGGAACCTGTCTATAGGGAATTGGTGGGATTGCTTTTAAAAGAAGATTCGCCCAGCCAAGATAAACTCAAATTTGCTCGCCAAACCATTGAGTCTTTACAATTAGCGGAATTAGACAACTTTTTCCGCGATGCTTGTGCGGATGCGAAACCCAAAGCGATTGATGAAGTCGATCCTACTGCGGCTGTAATCTACCCGATTATTTTAAGCGATCGCCTAGAAGTAATCGTCTCCATCCCCGGTAAACCTCTTCGCCACTATAGCGTTGTCAAATCTCAGGAACAGCTAGAAACTACCTTTAGAAGAATGCGAAATTCTTTGAGGCAAACTTCTGCTCTCAGCGAGCGTTTACCCATTGCTCAAGAAGTATACGACTGGTTAATCCGCCCTGCTGATGCGGATTTTGCCTCTAGCGGCATTAAAACTCTAGTATTTGTTTTGGATGGCTATTTGCGAAATCTGCCGATGGCAGCTTTATATGATGGTCAACAGTATCTACTGCAAAAATACACCATTGCTCTTACGCCGGGACTGCAATTACTAGAGGCGCAATCGCTGAGAAAAGTAAAATTACAAGTGCTAACTGCTGGCTTGACAGAAGCACGTCAGGGCTTCTCAGCTTTACCAGGAGTAGCAAGTGAAGTTCAGCAGATTGCAGATGTGCTACCCACGAGTTCAATTTTGAACGAACAGTTTATTAGCAAGGAGTTACAATCGAGACTAGAATCAGTTTCTTTTCCGATTGTTCACTTAGCAACTCACGGTCAATTTAGCTCGAATGCGGCAGATACTTTCATTTTGACTTGGGATGAGCGAGTGAATGTTAAGGAGTTAGATAGATTATTGCGATCGCGCAGCGGTGAGAAGGCTTTACCCATTGAGTTACTGGTTTTGAGCGCCTGTGAAACGGCTTCTGGCGATTCTCGCGCTTCTTTAGGTTTGGCTGGGATTGCAATTCGTTCGGGAGCTCGCAGCACTTTGGGAACTCTTTGGCAAGTCAGTGATGAAGCTACGGCTATTTTTATGACTGAATTTTATCGACAGCTTGCTAAGTCGAAAATTAGTAAAGCTGAAGCTCTTCGCAATGCTCAAGTAGCGGTAATGGAAAACCGGCAATATCAAAATCCTTATTTCTGGGCACCATTTGTAATTGTCGGTAATTGGCAATAATCTAACAGTTAACTGTTAACTGTTAACAGTTAACAGTTAACTGGTAATGGGTAATTGGTAATGGGTAATTGGTAATGGGTAATGGGTAATGGGTAATCGGTAATCGGTAATTGCTAATTGGTAATTTAGGACTTACGCAGGGAGTCCATGAAACCGGGTTTTTTAGAGAATTTGTGGGTCAAAACGAAGTATTTTCATCAAAAGAACCCGGTTTCTTTGGTTGGTTGCGTAAGTCCTGTAATTAAGCTATCTTCCCTATCTTGCTCTATCTCCGCGAACCGGAGGGCGGTAACACTACACTTACCGCTGCTGCTAAAGAAGTACCACACCAAGGACAACCAATATCTAACTGGGAGTAGGGAGAAATGTGCAGACACTTGGGACATTTCAAACCGTATTCTGTGGGCCCCGTTGCCGACGGGTACTGGGCTACATTTGCGGGTGGAGGTAGTAAAACCGTCGGGGGAACCCCACTCGTACCAAGAAAAACCGAAACCACCTTTACTTCCACTTGTCCCAAATAGATGTAAGTGCCAGAATTTAGAACTGCCTCTCCCTGATTTAATATTTTTCCATCAACTAGCGGTGGGTTACTATCCCGCAAATTCCGCAGATAGAACATATTTGTCTGGTCATTAAAAAATAGTTCAACGTGGAGCCCAGATACAGTCGGGTGAGATACAACTAAATCACACCGCGTGCGATCGCGCCCTATCCGTACAGTACCCGGATTTTTGCTCGCCTGTTTCCCTTGAATTGTCTGGGTTACGAGTTGACCTGCTTCTGTCCACTCTAAAGTTATCGAACACATAATAGCTAACCCTTACATTATTCGCTGTCCAAGTCTAATATTTTGTACCGGAACCGCCAAGGTCACGCTTGACGTTATTAATTGCTGAAACCATTGCTGGGAATTGTATTTCCCTTCTACCCTTATCGATAACTAAATCTCTTCTAAACAATGAATTTTTCCGACTCTTGTTGATAACTAAATTCTGCCTTCTAGGAAAAAGCCAAACAAAAAGCCCCACTTTGGGGGCTTTTGTTGTCCTATCAACTTAAATCTGATTGGACGCGGGGATATGCAAGTTTACTGCTTTTAGTTTACACACTTTCGCTCTTACGGCTTTTGCGACCGCCTTCGCGGCCAATTTCTGCCATGTGTTCACGATTTCGGCTAACTGCTTCCCCACCTTTTTGGCCAGCTTGTCTAGCTTCTTCAGGGGTGAATTCGTGGGCAGTTCCTTTTGCGTGGGCTGCTTTTCCGCCTTTACTAGCAATTTCGCGCTGTTTTTCTGCGTCCATAGAGGCGAATCCGCGCTTACTTTTCTCTGCCATGCCAATGCTCCTTGTTTTTGCAAATGTTTTTAGCATCTGAGGGTTATTCTAAAAATTTCAGAACCCTCGTACATCTTTCTAAGGGATAATCTTTTTTTACATCGGGGGAAGCATACAACTTTCAACCCTACAGAAAAGACTTCCTTAATTCATAGGTGTCCACTAGAGCGCACCCACAGTTGATTTTTCATTTAAGTTATGAGGGAATATTCAGAATCCTCGCCTCGTTGTTGCTTTTCTAGTCTTGTCTTTGGGCATTCCTCTGTTAACCTGATGAGAGTCGATCGGCATACCGTGTTGTCTCAGGTAGACGATACTTTAGAGTACAACGCATCACGCAGTCAATAGCTTTATTTAAGCTTACCTTGTGGCCGATGGAAATATAAATCGGTTTTACTCCGTTTTGGGTTCTGAGTACAGCACCAATAATTTCCTGGCGATCGCACAAGGGCCGCCAACTACCACGTTCGGAGGGTACTGGTTCATGCTCTCCGATAAAACGAGTTTTAGCAACACCTATAGTAGGAACTTGTGTCAATACTCCCAAATGACAGGCGAGACCAAACCTCCGGGGATGAGCTAAACCTTGACCATCACAAAGAATTAAGTCCGGGGTAGTGGTGAGATTTTCTAGGGCTGCCAGCACTGCGGGTACTTCCCGAAAGGATAAAAAACCGGCAATGTAGGGAAAACTCACAGGGACTTGGACAACGACCTGTTCCTTTAATTGTAAGTCAGGAAATGTCAAAACTGCGACAGCCGCCTGTGCGATCGCCGTTTTTTCTTCATAGGCCACATCCACGCCGGCGACATAGCGGATCGTTCCGAGTTGGTCTTCGGCGATTACCTCCGACTGGAGTTGCTGCTGAATCCCGATCGCCTCCTCAACAGTCTCAGGCCATTCATGTCGTTGCGAAATCTTCATTGGAAGTAAATTTATCAAAAATAATTTTAGATTAAGACTTACGTAGTTACTACAATTTTCTGTCATTGCGAGAGCTAAACGTACCACAGTTGCCAGGAACTAAGCAATCTGAGGGCACTAAGCAACCCCAAAGCAATCTCACACCTTGATTTCTCTCGATCGGCGGAAAAGTTTATGAGAGTTGAATTTTCGCTCAAAGGCTAACATAGAGAAATACTAGATAAGACTAATATAAGGTACTAAGATTTATGAAAATCACCCAAACAGCTTTTCCTTACAACCTTGCCGTATACATCATCGGCGGCGTTGTCATCGCGATCGGAGCCCTGCTTTTTAAACCCTTTACCATTGTTAATGCTGGCGAACGAGGCGTAGTCATGCGCTTCGGCAAAGTTCAGGAGCAAATATTAGATGAAGGCATTCACCCAGTTATGCCAATAGTCACATCTGTTAAAACTCTCAGCGTTCGCGTACAAAAGACTGATTTGAAGGCAGAAGCAGCATCTAAAGATTTGCAAAGAATTACTGCCGATCTAGCAATAAACTGGAATATAGACCCCACTAAGGCGAATCAAGTTTACCAGCAGGTAGGAAGCGAAGAACAAATTGTGGATGGAATTTTGAATCCGGCAGTTTCCGAAGTCCTAAAAGCTGCCACTGCCAAAAAAACAGCGTTGGAAATTATCACTAAACGCACAGAATTAAAAGCCGAAATTGACAATAGTCTCAGGAACCGTTTAGCACCTTATGGAGTGCTAGTGAAAGATGTTTCTCTGGTAAATTTCGGCTTTTCACCGGAGTTTAGCAAAGCGATAGAATCTAAGCAAATAGCTGAACAGGAAGCTAAACAAGCTGAATTTTTGGCATTGAAAGCAACGCAAGAAGCTCAAGCTCAAATTAACCGTGCTAAGGGTCAAGCAGAGGCCCAGCGTTTGCAGCGCATGACTTTAACTCCAGAACTTCTTCAACAGCAAGCAATTGAAAAATGGAATGGTCAGTTTCCAACTGTAATGGGAGGTAACGGAGCATTACCGTTTGTAAATATTACCGTACCTGATAGCCAAACTGCGAAAAAGTAATTGTTAACGGTTAACGGTTAACAGTTAACAGTTAACCGTTAACTATTTATGTTACCTTATGGCAATTTGTAACTTGCTACTCGCAAAATTAACTGACCTTTGCGCGGATCGCGGCTGAAAATAAAAGCACCTTCTTGAGTTTCACCGCTTGACAAAAAATCTATTTGCTGTTCTCCACTTTCCACAACTTCTCCATTAACTCGCAGTTCCGCTATAACTTGGACTGATTCAGCGGTTTCGCCACCCGTATTAGTAAGTATAAATGGTATGTAAAATTGCCCTCCTGTTTCGCGCATAGCTGTATTTTGCGTGACAGAGAGGATAGGAGGTTCGTGTTTGTTAGTCAGCCAATTGTAGACTACTAATCCGCTCAGGGTAGCGAGGATAAAACTCGCGATCGCAAATGTCACCCATTCCGCCAGCGATCGTTTAAACTGCTTTTGATTATCCTCTGTCATACTGTTAACCTTCCTGCCGCGCCGCCAATTGTTGCAGGCAATCCTAATACTAATGTATAGCTCAACCATACTGACCAAGGATCGCTAAAGTTGAGCTTGTCGAAAAAGTACAGCATGAATGTAGATGCCGCAAGTGACACTAAATAAGCCATTATCGTTTCGCTAAGTGGGCGTTGAAAGATACCTTGCTGCTGGTAGCGTTTTACTTGGTGGGTAAAGCCGGCCGCAAACACAATACCATAGGAAATTAGCAGAGAAGCGGCGATAATGGCTAATTGCCAAGGGGGAGATATGGCTGCGGCTAACATGGGAACTTCATCGGTGGGTGCAATGTTGAAAGCAATGATGGTAGCGCCGATTAAAGTAGCGCCGATATCTGCTAAAGTTGCATTAATAGTAGTTTCCTTTTTTTTATCTTGTTCGTCGTCATCCGAACCCTGATTGCGATCGCCACTCAAAACTGCTCGCGCGATCGCCACTCCCAGAGAAAAGGAAAGGCCTTCAAATATCACTTTTCCTAAAATTTCTTGCAGAGGTGTCTCTGGGGTAATTTCTCGGAGTAAAAATAGGATCAGTGCGGCGCAGACAGTCCCGATCGCAATGGCTTCTACAGTGTCGATTAGAGCTTCTTGGAAGCGAATATTCTTTGTTTTGCGAAATCCTTCAGTCCGGTTAAGCAGGAAAACGGCGACAAAAGTAGATGCGATCGCGCCTAGCATTTGTGGCGGTTTAGTAGATGAACCGATCCACCAAACCTCCATTGTATAAAGTAAGGGAATGCCAAATAAAAATCCGCCCGATGCACCGCGAATTATGGCATCTAATTCATTTAACCATGAATTTTTATGGTGTTTTTTTATCTTGCTCATTCTTTGGTCAAAATCTGCTTATATAATTTATATTTAATCAAAGCTAAGCCCAGATTTGCTGAATTATATCTCGCACTTGCGCCCAATAGTTGTTAAATAATAACATGATTTACCATAACCTCGCGATCGCATAGGCATCAAAAACAGAATCTACACTCAAAATAGGTATCTGTTCCGCTATTGCCTGTGCAATTATCAGCCGATCGAATGGATCGCGATGATGCAAAGGTAGCGAAGCAACAACCTCAATTTGGTGTAGATTAATCTCCAGTATCCCCATGTTACTAACACTGAGTTGTTGCCTGATAAACTCCATAAAAGGCAGACTGAAACTCAATCTGCCTATACTGTGCTTAATCGCCATTTCCCAAATACTAGCTGTACTGACTAGCTTCTCGTTATTTTCATCTTCAATTATGGTTTTGACATTAATGCTAAGTCTAGGGTTATCGGTGACGTACCAAATAAAGGTATGAGTGTCCAACAATAGCCTCATTCCATATACTCCTTAAACTCTTCTAACGGTTCGTCAAAGTCATCGGACATCCAAACCATACCTTTAGCAGTTCCAGCTTGGGATGGCCAACGCTTCTTAGTTTGTGGTATTACCACTAATTTTACAACAGGTTGGTTATCCTTACTAATCACAACTTCTTCACCTTTAATCGCCGCTTCGATTAATTCGCCCAGATTCTTTTTAGCCTCGGCAACATCTATTTCGTGCATAACTATTACCTCTCGATTATCCATTCACAGGACTTACGTATTATATAACACTCTAGCATTTGTAAGAAGCAAAAAAAGAACTTACGCTCAGGGCTCCAGAAACCGGGTTTTTGAGAGAATATGTGGTGAAAACGAAGTATTTTCATCAAAAAACCCGGTTTCTTTATTTGGGTACGTAAGTTCCCCTATTCAACAGTTAACAGTTAACTGTTAACTGTTAACTATCATCATCTGACTCCAATTGACGGGGAGTAGCAGGAATTGCGGCAATAATTGCATCAATCACCTTCGCCACTGGAATAATTTGCATCCCCAAATCTGGCGGTGTTTGATTGTGAGGAATAATTGCCCGTTTAAACCCTAATTTTGCCGCCTCCCTCAGCCTTAATTCTAGTTGTGAAACGGGTCGCACTTGCCCGCCTAAACCTACTTCTCCTAATAACACAGTCCGCGCATCCACCACGCGATCGCGGAAACTAGCTACTACTGCGATCGCAACTCCCAAATCCGCAGCAGGTTCCTCCACTTTTAACCCGCCCACCGTTGCCACAATCGTATCTAATTTAGATAGGGGAATCCCGACTCTCTTCTCTAAAACAGCTAGAATTTGCTGCAATCTAGCATTATCAACCCCAGTAGTAGCGCGGCGCGGCGAACCAAAACTCGCAGGACTAACTAAAGCTTGAATTTCTACTACAATTGGGCGAGTGCCTTCACAAGCAACTGTCGTCGATGTACCCGGAGAAAACTCATCTCGATTACCCAAAAATAACTCTGAGGGATTATCGACTTCTCGCAACCCATTGGCGATCATTTCAAATACTCCGATTTCGTGAGTTGCACCAAAGCGGTTTTTCATAGAACGTAACAATCGGTGAGAAGCAAAGCGATCGCCCTCAAAATACAGTACAGTATCGACCAAATGCTCTAAAACCCTCGGCCCCGCTAAGCCCCCATCTTTCGTCACATGACCGACAATAAATAAAGTAATATTTGCCCGCTTCGCCACCTGCATCAACGCCGAAGTACATTCCCGTACCTGCGCCACCGAACCCGGGGCCGATGTTAAACTAGCAAAATAAACCGTCTGAATACTGTCAATTACTGCTAAATTCGGTTTCAGCGATTCCAACTCCCGCAAAATCACCTCTAAATCAGTTTCCGGGAGTAAGTAAAAATTCTCCGCTGAATTGTCTATTTCGCGATCGCCCGAATTCTTCGCCTTTTCCCCACTACCATTAGCATTTTGTCCATTGGCAGATAAATTTACCGGAGTAGCAACACCCAAACGCTGCGATCGCAACTTCACCTGCTGACCCGACTCCTCCGCACTCACATACAGTATGCGATCCTTGCGCGACAGTTGATTCGCCACCTGCAACAACAGCGTTGATTTCCCAATCCCCGGTTCCCCCCAATCAACACCAAAGAACCCGGAACAATCCCCCCTCCCAAAACCCGATCCAATTCCCCATAACCAGAAGGCCAACGTGACTGTGATTGGTCAGCAATCTGTGATAATTTGAAAGATGCTCTCGGCTGACCAGAAGACTTATCTGGTGTTAAGTTGCCCGTTTCCCTAGTGGTTACGCCAGTCAAACCCACTCTGCCCGCTGGAGTTGTGGGGATAATCTCTAGCTGTTCATCAAAAGAGTCCCAATTCTGACAGCTAGGACACCTGCCGAAGTATTGGGGCGACTCGTAGCCGCATTCCCGACAAACATATTGTGTGCGAGGCTTTGGCATTGTTTACAATATAGAGTAACCTTAACATTTGAAAAAGCCTGAATAAGAGCAATAACAAGGCTTTCAGGCCGAACACAAGTGATTAAAAGAGTTTGTGTCTTAATGATAGGGTACAAAAAATTAACTTATCAGTAATGTAACTTAAGGAGTGTTGGGGAATTTGGAAAACCATAAGGAAAAAATTCTAGTAGTCGATGACGAAGCCAGTATCCGCCGCATTCTGGAAACTCGCCTGTCGATGATCGGCTACGATGTCGTCACTGCTGCTGACGGCGAAGAAGCCCTAGATACCTTTCGCAATACCGATCCTGACCTTGTGGTACTGGATGTAATGATGCCAAAGCTAGATGGTTACGGTGTTTGTCAGGAGTTGCGGAAGGAGTCCGATGTGCCGATTATCATGCTGACGGCGTTGGGGGATGTTGCCGATCGCATCACCGGTTTAGAATTGGGGGCGGACGATTACGTTGTCAAGCCTTTTTCTCCCAAGGAATTAGAAGCCCGCATCCGTTCGGTACTGCGGAGGGTTGACAAAAACGGTGCTTCGGGTATTCCCAGTTCCGGCGTTATTCATGTCACCAATATCAGAATTGATACCAATAAGCGACAAGTTTACAAAGGGGACGAACGCATTCGGCTGACGGGAATGGAGTTTAGCCTTTTAGAGCTATTAGTAAGCCGTTCTGGAGAGCCTTTTTCGCGATCGGAAATTTTGCAGGAAGTTTGGGGATATACGCCTGAGCGCCACGTAGACACCCGCGTTGTGGACGTTCACATCTCGCGGCTAAGGGCAAAGTTAGAAGACGATCCTAGCAATCCTGAGTTAATTCTAACCGCACGAGGTACTGGCTACCTGTTCCAGCGCATTGTAGAACCTGGGGAGGTTGGCTAATAATACTGCCTGGACTTACGCGCAGGGTGCGAGAAACCAGGTTTCTTGTCAGTGATTAGCCTCAAAGCGTAGGTTTTGTCAAGAAACCCGGTTTCTTTGATTTTGCGTAAGTCCTAAGTAAATCCACCTAATTAAACGTAAGAACCGGATGGCTAAAACCCTAGCTGTATAGAACCCATTTGACATCATTTTCGCGATCGCCAGTAGCGGGCGATCGGGTTGTAGGTTCCCCCTACAAAATTGAGGTAAAATTACTATATTGCTGATATGCAGGCTAACATTTTAATTCAGATGTTGTAATAGTGTCTAAAAAATGACTGTCACTCAACGAGTATGTATTGTTGGTTTAGAAGAGTCTGAGGTTGCTGAGTTTCAGTCGCTTCTTGAGTTTGGTATTGGAGTGGTAGCCCATCAAGCCTTACCTCGCATTATCGTTAAAGATGGACAACTCTTCGTTGAATCCCGTAAACACGCTGGCATGATTGAGGTGACAAAAGTTGTTTTTCACGGCATTTATGAAAATGATTTAGAATTTTTTGCGGCTTTGGGTTTGTGGGGTGGTTTATGCCTACCTAATCCGCGTGGGATGATGGATTTACGTCTACGATTACCAGGACTTGTGCGTGTTCTTCAACATACACGCTTTGGTTCACCACTTCGAGGTTATGCAGCTCCTAGAGCAGAATTTCATACTAAGAATGAAAAAGTAGCGAAGTGGGGAAATTGGCACTGTGGAAAAAATAAAGAACGATTTAAAGATGTGTGGCAAAGTGACGATCCATGCCTTATTGAGGATTTTATTTCTGGAGACGCTGTAAGAGTCGTTTTAATTGGCGACAAGCATTGGCAAATCAAACTTGAAGGAGAGACTTGGCTAAAGTCAATTCACGATCAGAGGGCTGACTTTATGGAGATCGATCCAGAGTTATTAGAAGATACACAGAATGTTGCAAAAGCTTTTGGGTTAGAGCTTATAGCAAATGATTATATTGTGAACGAAAACGAAACAAAACATTTGTTAGAAGTCAATCATATTCCTAATGTCAGTCGATTTCCAGAAATTTGGTCAGCCTATCTAGATTACGCAACTGCATGGGTAAATCAATCTGTTGTCAAAGGTATAGCAACCGCCAGGGCGGTTAGGGGCTAGGGGCTAGGGGCTAGGGGCTAGGGAAAGAAGGGAAAGAAGGGAAGAGAGTCAATGGTTTGATCCATGAGCGAGTGTCCTAATCGTTGTGGCGGTTGCTATATCACCTAACCGCTCTCCGCTTGCAAGTTACTTTCTTCATCTAGAGAAATGAATGGTTCTAATAGATCGTATTCTTTCCAATTATCAATATCGAGCGTTACACCGTCATTTATATGAAGTATTTTTATGGCTAAATCTGACCCTAATAGAATTTTAAGGCTATTGCCACTTGTTGCTGGCGTTTTGGCTGGTGTACTGTTGATGATTAACCGCTTGCTGACACCAGAGTTGACAACTTCTCAAAGTCGTTCCGATGCTTTGGGAGTAATTTTGAGCGCTTTGCTGATTTTAACGGGTTTGCTATGGCAACAGGTGCAGGCGCGATCGCCTGATTCAGTACAATTAATAGGAGTTGAGGGTTTTGAACTAGCGCCGGATTTGCCGGATGTTGTCAAAACGGAATTAGCTTGGGTATCGCATTTGTTGTTAACTAATACTGCCACGCGATCGCTCCTCATTTGGTATCGCGGTAAAGTTATCCTCCGACGCGGAATTTTAGGCGTTAACTCCGAAGTTAAGCCAGGGCCAATTTTGCAGCGGGTACTGGATAAAAGAAAGCCAGTTTATTTGGTAAATCTTAATCTCTATCCGGGAAGAATCGAATTTGATTATTTGCCAGAAAATACTCAGGGTGTCATCTGTCAGCCTATTGGCGAAGAAGGCGTGTTAATTTTAGGTGCTAACGCGCCGCGTAGTTACACGAAACAAGATGAAAATTGGGTTGAAGGAATTAGCGACAAAATAGAAGATAGTTTTAGGCGCTATTTAATTGCTAATAGTTAATGGCTAATTGCTAATGGCTAATTGCTAATGGCTAATTGCTAATTTAAGAGTTATATCATGTCCGGCAAATTACTTACGATCTGTCATTGCGAGCGAAGCGAAGCAATCGCAGAGACTAGGCGATTGCTTCGCTTCGCTCGCAATGACACACTTATGTTTATTTATGTCCGACTACTTATAAACATTCTTCCTTCTTCCTTCTACTTATCTTAGCGGTTTCTTTACCGCCAGGATAGCGGCGTTACGTCAAGAGTGCGTAAATCCTAACTGAAGATCGTATTAAAAATATTATAGAGGCAAGATTAATCCCGCCTCTACAAATTCCTTGATTCCTTTTTCTATTCTTCTTCCTCTTCTTCATTACTGGGGTAGACAAAGCTATGGGAACGCCCAGTCAAAACAGATTTGCCAAGAGAGAGAGCTTTTTGAGCAGCTACCGTTGCTTTGTGCTTCCAAGTGGCCTTACGCATATTCCGCTTGGATTTCGAGGTTTTCTTCTTAGGAACAGCCATGACAGTAAATAGTTTTTGCTTTTATAGACAAACAACCATCTTATCTTAATTTTGGTAGTTACTCCTAAAGTTCGTGGAAGTCATAAATGACAATGCCTGTGGCTGGGTCATTATCGACGCTGACGTAACCAGTTTTGAGTAATTCTGTGAGTGTAGCTTCTACTTCGGCAAAGCTAGCGCCAGTTGCCATCACACCTTGGGTGACAGATAACTTTCCTCCTTTGGCATAAGCAGCTTTAAGGAGTTTGACCATTAACTGTTCAGGAGTTTGCTTGACAAGTACCTGCGCGATCGCAGCGTTTGGTTGATGATATATGGGTACACCTGTGGCAGATACGCCCAGTTTCGCTCTGATATTGGCGTTTTGTTCATCTACCATACTGGGAATCAGTAGCAAATCAAGTATTTGACCGATACCTAGCAGTCCTCCCGTGAACAGCCAGAGTAGACCTGTACCAATTTTGCCATTATATAGGCGGTGGAGTCCGTTCATACCCATTAACCCTCCAGCCCAGAAAAGGTAACTTACGCCTAAATTTTTCATAATGCCCCGTAATCTTTAAGTTTTTGACACTCCCACCCCTAAATACCTTACCCACCCCTAAATATATTCTGTACTTTCCGTACCCTGTTTGCACAGCTACCGATTTGCATAACTTCCGCAGGGATTGACTGAAGATTTTGAAATTATTTGGATTTACGATCTATTATGTTTGAAACCTCAATCTCCTCTACGCCCCTGAAATCGGCAGGATTCAGAGCCTCCTTTTCAGGGGGTTGCCCTATATCAGCCTCCTCAGTTGAGACTTTTTAGCAATTCTTAACGCAAGCTGACGTTTTTACTCGCTGAGACGTTGGTAGACTGGAGGACGTGGAAAAAACAGCAGTTTTGAGTTTGCATTCCATGCACTTTCCTTGCATAGCTGCTGCCCCTAAAGGTAAGCTTGCCTTTGCGCTACAAGTGCCTCTACACATTTGGCACCTTCGCCTAGAGTTTGCTCCTGCGTAACAACCCAGTCGGTTAGTGTCAAAATAACAGATACAAAAAACCTATGGTAGATTCCCTCAAGAAACCAACTTTTGAAGAACTGCGGCCGGGGATTAAAGTCCCAGCTAAGGAAACTATCCTCACGCCTCGATTTTATACAACTGACTTTGACGAGATGACCACAATGGACATCTCACCAAATGAAGATGAGCTCAGAGCGATTCTTGAAGAGTTCCGCGCTGACTACAACAGACACCATTTTGTGCGGGATACTGAGTTCGAGCAGTCTTGGGATCACATTGATGGTGACAAGCGCCGAGTGTTTGTGGAGTTTCTAGAGCGCTCTTGCACGGCCGAGTTTTCTGGCTTTTTGCTCTACAAGGAATTGGCACGCAAGCTGAAGGATAAAAGTCCGCTGCTGGCTGAGTGCTTTTTGTTGATGTCGCGGGATGAGGCTCGGCACGCGGGATTTCTGAATAAGGCCCTGTCAGATTTTAATTTGTCGCTGGATTTGGGTTTTCTAACTAAGAGCCGGAAATATACTTTCTTTAAACCGAAATTTATTTTCTACGCTACTTATCTTTCAGAAAAGATTGGTTACTGGCGCTACATTACTATTTACCGCCATTTGGAAGCGCACCCCGAAGATCGGATTTATCCAATTTTCCGCTTCTTTGAAAATTGGTGTCAGGATGAAAATCGGCACGGAGATTTCTTCGATGCGATTATGAAGGCTCAGCCGCAGTTTTTGAATGATTGGAAGGCAAAACTGTGGTGTCGCTTCTTCTTACTTTCAGTGTTTGCGACGATGTATTTGAATGATATCCAGCGCGGTGAGTTCTATGCTGCGATTGGTTTGAATGCTCGCGATTATGACATTGAGGTGATTGAGAAGACGAATGATACGGCGGGACGGGTGTTCCCCGTGATTCTGGATGTGAATAATCCTGAATTTTATCAACGTTTGGATGTTTGCGTGCACAATAATGAGAAACTGAGTGCGATCGCATCTGCCAATACTCCGAAATTCTTGCAATTCTTCCAAAAGCTACCAGTCTACGTTTCGACTGGCTGGAATTTGTTAAAGCTATACTTGATGAAGCCGATCGATATGACTTCTGTACAAGGTCTAGCTCGTTAAGTATTCATTTTTGCTCCTCTGTTGGTGGCGGTTCTGCGAGATGCAGAGCCGCTTTTTTAGTATAATGTTAACTTAATTTTGACGCGCGATCGCGCTGAGGATATTATGCAAACACTCACACAAAAATGCTACTACACTCCTGAAGAATATCTGGAACTTGAAGAAGCTGCTGAGTCTAAAAGTGAATACCGAGATGGAGAAATAGTAGCCATGACAGGCGGAACTACTAATCATAACAAAATCGCTCTCAATTTTTGTGTCAACTTTAAAGTGGCTTTCAGAGGGCAAAATTATGAGATGTTTATCAATGATGTGCGATTGTGGATACCCCGTTATCGCCTCTACACCTATCCCGATGTTATGGTAATTGAGGGAGAACCCATTTATGAGGGAAGTGGTACGACTACAGTAACTAATCCATTGTTGATTGTTGAAGTTTTGTCAAAATCAACGAAAGATTACGATCGCGGTGACAAATTTCAGTATTATCGATCGATTCCTGAACTCAAAGAATATATTATGATTGACCAGTACAACTTTCATATTGAACAATTTGCTAAAAACTCTGAGGGAAAATGGGTTTTAAGTGAGTATGAAACCGCTGATTTAGTCTTGACTTTGGCTGCTCTTGATTTTCAAATTCAATTGAGTGAGATTTATCATGGTGTTAATTTTAATGTCAGCAGTGAAGGGTAATTAGCAGATATTTTTAAGAGCTTTGACCGCAGATACACGCAAATAATATCAGGATTTTTTATGATTTTAACTAAACAAATATCTAACAAATCAATTCCCTGGTTTAACTTCGGAATATTGGGCATATTTCTCCTGTCAGTTGCATTGAGATTTTGGGGACTTGACCGCTTTAATGCTTTAGTTTTTGATGAGGTTTATTACGCTAAATTTGCTAATGATTATCTGACAAAAACTCCTTTTTTCAATGCTCATCCACCTTTAAGCCAATACATAATTGCCATTGGGATTTGGATAGGTTCTCATCTGCCTTTTGGACAAGATTCGGTCAATAGTTTGACAGGTTCTTTACTTTCACCTTGGGATTATCGCTGGATAAATGCTTTCACTGGTTCCTTTATTCCGCTAGTTGTAGCCGCTTTAGCTTATCAGTTAACTCGCCGCCGTAGCTATGCCTTGATTGCAGCTTTATTTGCGGCCTGCGATGGTTTATTTCTAGTTGAATCTCGATATGCACTCAATAATATTTATTTGGTAATTTTGGGTTTATTGGCGCAGTTATTTTTCTTGAAAGCACTTGACAATCACGGCAATAAGCGCTGGTTCTGGTTAGTGTTAGCAGGTATCGGCTTTGGTGCATCTGCTTGTATTAAATGGAACGGTTTGTGGTTTCTATTTGGTACTTATTTACTGTTGATATTTGCTTGGGGGATGCGGTTGATTCAGGGGGCTAGGGTAGGAGGAGATGAAGGTAATTTTCATCCTACGGAAAGTCCTTTACAAAGTTTGACTAAATTAAATTTTGGGCAGGTAGTATTGAGTCTAGCAATTATTCCAGTTGCAGTTTATAGTCTGCTTTGGATTCCTCACTTGCTACTTAATCCAACTCCCAATTTTTGGGATATGCAAAAGGAAATTTTGACCTATCATGAAAGCATTAAAAGTGGGCGTGATGTTCATCCTTATTGTTCTTGGTGGTACAGTTGGATTTTGATGATTCGACCTGTGGTTTACTTTTATAAAGCTGCTGAAAATAAGGGTGAAATCGATCCAGTTTTGCCCTCTTTACCTGAAGATTTTACTAAAACTATTTTTGATGTTCATGCGATGGGAAATCCCGCCCTTTGGTGGTTGTCAACTGTAGCTATTTTTTTGTTATTATGGATGTTAGCTAATCGAGTTTGGGTTTGGGTGGAAACGCGGAATGTGTCTTCAATGGAAGTGATGGAACATTTACCAGTTCAATTTCCGCCGACTGCACAATTGTGGTTAGGTTTCTATCTAGTGGTTAATTGGTCTGCTAATTTATTCCCTTGGATAAAGGTGACTCGCTGCACGTTTTTATATCATTATATGGGTAGTTCTGTGTTTGCCGCCTTAGCACTTGCTTGGTGGGTTGATAGGTGGGTTTTTAGTCCCCAACGTCATCTGCGAGGAATAGGAATTACTGTGATTTTTCTAATTTTACTGGCTTTTGTTTTCTGGATGCCTGTTTATTTGGGACTGCCTTTATCGCCTGATGGGTGGAGAATTCGGATGTGGTTTCCTTCTTGGATTTAATACCGTAACGCCGCCCTCTGGGCGGTATTGTCACCGCCCAGAGGGCGGCGTTACGTCAAGCGTGCGTAAGTCCTGAATTTTAAACAATGCCCGATATACTGGTTCGCCGCGTTTTAAGGTAGCAAGTTCTCGTTCCGTAGGAATTGGTAAGGGGTTTTCTGTTAGCCAATTATCGTCACCTTGGTGGTGGAAAGCAGGGTGAGAGGAGAATCTATCGCGCATTTCTGCGGCCACTTCTTTAACGTCTGATTGGATAAAAACTTCGCCGTTAACAGATAAATAAGTTGCCAATTCTGCAACTAATTCTGGTTGTACCATCCGCCTTTTTAGATGCTTTTGTTTGAACCAGGGATCGGGAAATTGAATTGTTACTCGCTGTAATGCACCTGTCGGTAAAGATGCTAAAATTGGCTTGATAGAATTGTTGGCATTGCAAAATAAATAGTGAAGATTTTGCAAGCCTTTTTCATCCCGCCAAGCATTAGCTTCTTCTACTAAGGGTTCGCGAATTTCTAACCCTAGAAAGTTCCACTCAGTTTGTATTTGTGCCATTTGCCATAAAAAGCGCCCTCTGCCACAGCCGATATCTAAATGTAGGGGCAAATTTAAGTTAGGATAAATTTGAGTCCAATCTGGAGGACTAGCGGATACTTGATATTTAATGCAGAGTGGATTGACGTGCTGACGGACTCGAACTCTTGCCAATTTTGATAACTCCCGATAATTATAAAATTTACAAATCACGCTTGGTAACGCCGCCCTCTGGGCGGTAAATAACCGCCTAGAAGGCGGCGTTACCTTTTTCTATAACTAAACTTCGGGTTCAATTCCGGCTGCTCTTAATTGTGCAGCTAATCGTTCCGAACGTTCTCGTTCCTGTTGTACTTGTTGTTGTATAATTTCTTTTTCTTGTCTTTCTTTTTCGATCGTTTCTGCTCCCCACAATAACATCTCTCCGCTTTCATCCCACCAACGTAACCAATATCCCGTTCGATTTGCCTTTGTTCCTTGCCACACTCCCAAAAATAATCCTACTCCTTCAATCCAATGACGATTATTAACATCAGGTGGTCGTAGTTCATACCGCCCTGATGAATTTAATTGATATAGTTCTAGCAAACCCTCTCTAGGTTCAAATATAGCATAGAATGGTACGCGCAATATTTGCTCGTAAAAAAACCATTTTCCCGGTGGATAACTTTGTTTGCTGGAATATTCATCGCTTTCTGTTGCTGATAAAAATTCCATGACGATTGCCGGAATTTCCCCTTCTAGGTTTGGGGTATAACTGCGACGAACTTCCTGAGTAGGAAATGGCTCGACATTGCTAGCATAGAACCAATCGGGGGCTTTTATGGCTAGTTTGCCGTTTAATGTGGCGCAAACTCCCATATTTGAAGCTACTAATATTCTATCTTCAATTAGTCTCGCGATTTCTAAGCTTTCTCGCAAGGCGGCGGCTAGAATGGGCTGGTCGATGTTTTCCACTGGCTCCTCATCTAAAATGAAATCATCGGGTAATTTTTCCCAGGTAATCTTTAGTTCTGCTGTGTTAACTGGCATGGTGTTTTACCTCTGATTATACTATTTGAGGGCTGACTGCAATACTTCTTGATGGATGAGAGATCTATCTACTAGATATTTTATCTTATTTTGCGAAAGTGGCTCGCCGTTAGCATAGTTTTCGATCCAGGTTTTGCCGATCGAGTTAGCGTTATCGGGCAATTCAGATAATAAGTAGCCGGGAATTTCTAAGTCATCCATTAATTGCGTTACTTTCGGGTCGTAACTGAGGGCAAAACAGCGACATTCTTCGGCTAATCCCATAATTAAACTGTGATAGCGCATCCCGATGACCATTTCTACTCCGCGAAATACTCCTTTTAATTCTCTGGGGTTTTCTAAGGTGAGGATTGTGCTATTATTAGGTATAGCTTTGTGCAGAATTTCGGCAAGAGGTAGGTCTTGAGAAGATTGAAAGGGAAGGAGTAAAATAAAGGTTTGCGTAGCTTTTTGAAAGTCGATTAAGGCGCGGGTTAATGTGGCTAAACGGGTGGGGGTGAGGGTGGAGTGCGATCGCAAATTGACAGCAACTCTGGGTGCGGGTAAATCCCACAACCCTGCTACTGGTAAAGCCTCTAAGGCCCAAACAGGATCGGGTGCTAAGGTAAAGGGAATTTGCCAATCCACGAGTAAGCCAGCGGAGCCTTTATCGCGCACGCTGACGGCGTTACAGCCGCCAAACCAGCGTTTAGCAAGATTGCGGGTAATCGGGCGCTTTAAGGGGCCGATACCTTGAGCCCAGGCGATCGTTTTTAGGCCGAGTTGTTGAGCAAGTCCCATCAATCCCCCATAATAAAAAGGGCTGGCTAGGCTGGTAGAGTCTTGGATTAAACTACCGCCGCCCCAAATTAAGGCCTCGGAGGTACGCAAGGTTTGGAGAACTTGAAAGGCATTCATGCGATCGCACGTTTCCACCCCGTAGCGTTGATTTGTCTCAACAGGATTGCCAGAAAGCACAATTGGTGTTACATAATCTGGTAACATTTGCAGCAGCGATGCCAACAGTGCCTCGTCCCCGCCATTGCCTTTACCGTAGTAGCCACATAAAACCGCGCGTATCTTTCCCATTTTGGATATAAGATATTTCAACTAATTAGTTTCTATTCAACCTAAAATTTAAAATCTAAAATCTAAAGTTTTTTATGCACACACTCTCCATCCCTACCTGGATTATCCACATCTCTAGCGTTATTGAGTGGATAGCTGCCCTCTGGTTCATCTGGATCTACGGTGAAGTCAGTCAAAACCGGGCTTGGTGGGCGTTATCCTTCGGTATGTTACCGGCTCTCGTGGGCGCGATGTGTGCTTGTACGTGGCATTATTTTGACAACTTGCCTTCCCTAGAATGGCTCGTTACTGTCCAAGCTGCGATGACCCTGATTGGTAATTTTACCCTGTGGGCGGCCGCGTGGTGGATCTGGCGATCGGCTCAGCCGACGGGGGAGTA